>CAZXYA010000001.1:0-18011 GCA_964644655.1 uncultured Saprospiraceae bacterium
CAAAACGTCCTGAATTTCGGTAAAATCAGGGCTTAATTCTTTCACGAACCATTGAGTAAGACCTTATATTATTATCAAAATATTTAGAACATATCTGATTTTACCTTATTTCAGTAAGACCTGATAGAGATAAAATATTTATTTAATTTTGATTTATTATTTTTTAATATGTTTATTTCATGCAATCAATCAACACCGAAATTCTTCTTAAATTTCTGACAGGAAATTTAAGTACTGCCAAACGACGAGATGTCGAAAAAATCGTTGCCGAAGATCCTTACTACGCTGAGAGTTTGAATGGCTTATCTATCATGCTCGATGAATTAGGATCTCCAAGAAAAGTGTTACAATTTTTAGAGGAGAAGAAAAAGAATAATCCTTTTAGGACACTTTGCTGAAATTGAAATAATTCAATTAGTCAAATGATTATAACCTTAGCTTACCAAAAGAAAAGACGCTTATATTCTATAAGCGCCTTCCAAAAAAATAAATATATATATTGGTTTTTTAATTAAATGGGATTATGCAGCTTTCCTAATATGCCGTTGTAGGTAAACAATAGAGCGTAAAATAGTCATCCGACTATTTTTACCTAATTTTTCCCATTCATCTATTATTTCTGTAGAATCTTGTTTCCTAAAATATATCGCTTGGATAAAACAAGAAACCTCTTCATTATCTATTTCATCTAAGAATGCCTCTACTTTTTGTTTATCTCTAAAATTTAACCTTGTTTTATATTGACCATTTTGAATAGTATTTTTAATTCTTGAGAAACGGTCTCTTAAAGCCCCCGAAGAACATTGATATATAGTAGCAAGTCTATCATAATTAATACCTGCCAATCTAAGCCAAATAAGTGTTTGTTGTTTAAAGTTTAATGTTTTGATAAATGTTTTGAGTGTAGTGTTGATAAATTGTTGTTGCTTATCACTTTCAATATTAATCGCCTTATCTATTGTTACTGTTCTTTTAGCTTTCTTATGTCTTCTACTCAAAAGCTCTTTGCAATGATTTTTGACAGCGATTGCTAATACTCGCTTGAAAGAATGAATACTATCAGTCGGAAAATTCTTATAATTTGGACTGATGATTTTTTTAGCAAAAAAACTAGACATGATTTCATCGGCAAAGTTTTCATCATATTGCCCTATAATGCCTTTAATTTTAGTGTAAATAAAATCAAAATGAGTAACCCATACTTGTCCAGCAAAAGCATTGATATCTGCTTGCTGCTTTGTTTTGATTGCAATTTTTAATAGTTTGATTACTTGTTTTTCCATAATTGAGGGGTTTATCGATTTAAGGAATATGTTCTATATCTGACAGTAAAAATATTTCAGAAAAACAAATATGTAGGTATAGAATCAACTATAAATCTTTAAACTTGCGGTAAAAAGTCTACTGTTTTGACGTTTTTTTTTTTAATAAATAAAATTAATATGTTGAAATTCAATATGTTATATTTAAATCTGTAGCTTTGTTTTTGCAGTAAAAGCTCAAGGTCTGTGAAACGGCATTATTTATTCAAAAAAAGCAAATATGAATCTTTCTCAATTACATAGACTAATCCAATCCCTAGATATTAAGGAAAAAACACAGCTAACTAAATATTTTAAATCTCATAAAACAAAACAGTATGTAAAATTATATGGGAAGCTAAAAAAAGAAGATTTGAAATTTACGAATAGTCTCAAAAAAGTTAGTAGAAGCTCAGGAGATGATTTGCTAAAACATATACTTAATTGTTTGAGAGATTATAGTTCTAAAGAAAATACATCTATTTCTAAAGAAATTAAAAACCTTTTGCTAGAAGCTGAATTTTTGTTCGATAAAGAATTTTATCAAGAATGTTGGACAAAGCTAGAAAAGGCAAAAAATAAAGCAATAAGTATTTATCAGTTTTCCAGTACCTTAGAAGCGAATCAAATGATGATGAAAGTTTTGACTAAAAAGAATGTGAAAACTAAATTTATCGCTGAAAGCTTATTTAAGGACTTGAAAGAATATACTAAAGAATTTGCAGATTACATTTTTGAGAATGAGTTATATACAAAGCTTTTATTTTTAGCTAGAGAAAATTTAAAAAACCCTGATATAGATGATATTAAAGGGAAATTTAGTGAAAAAATTAATACAAGACTTATCAAGACTAGAACCTCTTCGTTGACAATTTCAGAATACCGACATTTACAATCTAGTGCTATTTATTACCGTTTAATAGGGAAAAGAAGTCAGGGAATTAAGGTTTTAAAAAAAGCGTTAGATTGGTGGGAACAAAAAAATAATGAAATATACAAAAAAGAAGAAATACATCTTTATATTTTGACAGTTATTAACCTTATACATTATCTCTTGGAAGATACGGGATTTGTAAATGAACGTAAACAAGAAATCTTATTTAAAGAGGTAGACCAAGCATTAAATAAGATAAGACCTATCTTATTATCAGATGGAATAGAACATTATAATACAGCATTCTTAAAAATAAGGATAGCATATTTCAAGGTGGCACTTAGTAATGCTATTAGAAAAGAAGACTTTAAAGAAGGTGATGATTTAATAGGAAAGGTTAATAAAATTTTAGAAAATAAAGAATATTTGACTTTTTTAGACAAGAAAATATTATGTTTTTATAAAATTCAACATTATTTTGGGAAAAAAGATTTTCTTTTTTGTAAAAAAGCTATTGAATATTTTGAAGAATTAGAGAAGAAGGAGAAGCCAGGAATTAGAATAGGCCTTTCTTCTCAAATTTTCCCCTACAAAATTTTAACTCACATTTCATTGAAGTACAAGGAAATAAAAAAGACAGAAATAAAAATAAAGAAAATTATTAATCAAGGAAAAATACTACTAAATAATCAAGATAATCATAATGCAGATTACTATATTAATTATTTTGACTACTTAGCGGCAATTAATGAGGCTGTTGATAGTCGAAATCGCCACTCAATATTTAATACAACGGGGCGACTATATATTTTTCTTAAAACAAACGATAAAAAGCCTTATGCATACGAAACTAAGAGATGGCTAACCATTTTTAACAATATAATTATCCAACTGAATGAGAATATATAATGAATTGCTAATTTTTGAACAGTTTATTTAACAGTCTCCTTTTTTACGAAATTTGCTGATGATACACTATTATTATACTTTGCATGGGGTGAAAAATGATTATGTAATCGCCAAATTTGGCGATTACATAATAGGTAGCCAAAATCACTCTTTTATCCCGTTTGAAGTATAAAGAGCCTCAATTTATTTAAGAGTCTCTATTTTATTACCCTTCAATTAACTCTCCTATTTCTAACTCTGTATTATCTTCTGATTTTTCATTATTTGGATTAACTTCTTCCTGCTTTTCTTCTATAGTTAATATTTTATTTAATTTCATAGACACATTAAGCTCTTTTTGACCATTATTGTTATTCAGACTAAGCTTAATTTTTTGTTCATTAATAGAACGACTATTACTCGTATTTTTAGAATAATCGAGCCTATATTCTTTTGCATAAGTTCGAGACATTAATGTATCTTGGCGTAATGCTTCAATATCAATAATGACGATAAAATAATTCTTGTGATTGTTAATATATGCTTTTTGCGACGAATTAAGTGATGGATTTGCAAGGTTAATATATAAATCATCATAGGAATTTTTGCTGATTCCTATAGCATCAGATATATGTTCTGCCTTAATTGTTAGCACTAAATCTTGTTCCGTAAAATCGATATGATTAGTCTCAAAATCATTTAATTCATCATTTCCTTTAACGATAACTGCTTTTTCTTTATCTCCAAAGATAGTAATTGAAATTACATTCATAATAATTTTGGTTTTCAATTTTTATTAAATATCTGATGCTTATATAGTTTAAACTAATTGCAAAAAAAAACTGTCTTGGTTTATAAATTAAATATTTATTTATGCAAAAATAATAAATATATTTAATTGTAAAATTCTATTAATAGGTTTTACTAACCCTAAAAATAGGAGAAATTGTCAGAATTTATTAAGAGCATGTTTAAATTTTCATGGTTGAGTGAAAGGGAGTAAATTTTATTTCTTAGTGAACCGTTTACGGACGGGATGCTTTAGATAATATTTGCCGCTTGTAACTAATTGATGGAATTTTAAACATGCTCTAGACTATGGATGCACTATAATTCAATAAAAGGATTAAAATCGTTCGAAATTAGGAGAGATAAATCGCTCCCGCCCCAACTCAAACCCATAAACCACCTCCCCCAACCCCTTAAAAAAAGGAAACCCAACCCCCTCATACTCATAAACCCCATCATTATAAACCCGATTCTCATTCACATGAATAGTGGCTGCTAACATAAATTCCACCTTATTTTTTGTATCAACTATATAGGCGACATCCGTCAAATAGCCATAAGCATCTCCCACTTTATTAAAGATTTTGATGTGATTAGGAATGGTCGGTGCATCGCCGCCAAATAGAAGAAACTTAACATAGCCATCAGGTTTATCGTATTTAGGATAATCGCTAGCCTTGGGTGTCATAGACATATATTTATACAAAAACTGATAATCTTCGGTCGTTAAATCAAAGCGTTGGTGGGCAGGGACAGATTCAGGAAATAAAACGGTTTTTAAAATATCGTGTAAATTTTGCAGAGAAATGTAATTTTTGGCGGTGAAGTCGAACGGTTCATTAATAATATTTCCTTCATTATCCGCATAGCCTTTGCCTTTTATTTCATTTTGCAAACCTAAATCAGTTGGGGCAGCACTATACACTTCTCCTTGATGATACAGCACCTTGTTATTTTTATAAAAAGTAACTGGATTGGTATGTTTATTCGTTTCCGCATTATAATTAGGGGCTGACAAACGATGTATTAAACGCAAATCAGTAAACCCTTTTTCATATAAACTTTTATTTAAAGCTGCTTGCCCAACAAATTCATAGAGGCGATTATAGGCATCATTGTCGCTAACTAAGAATATTTTTTTGATGTAGTGAGCAATGGAAGGCAATAGGTTTTTGGCACTTGCATCTGTATTCGCTTCTGTTTGTGGGGCTGTACCAATACCATTGCGCATGGGCGTAAACTTATCCAATCCTTTGATGTTTAATTGATTGAGTTTTTCTAAGGCTGCAAACGCGGTGGGCATTTTGATGGTACTGGCAGGATAAAAATAATTGGTTGAATCTAGGTGGTAATAATGCGATTTGAAATGTGGGATATTATTTGTATCTCGGTCAATTTGAGTATAGATGATTTGTACTTCGTAATGGTTGGGGCGGTCAAAAATATCGCCGAAAGTAGCCTTATTTTGATTGATAATTTCTAGTAATGGATTTTGAGTAAATCCATTATTAAGGATTAAAAAACTTAAACAAAATCCTATAATTTGCAGTTTCATTGCCTAGTGATTTTAATGTTCGGTTAATCTCCGAAAAAATCGGAGTTTCGTTTTGCTCAACTTGTTTATCGAGTTAAGCTATAATACCTTTGCAGCACAATTTTTTTTCGGATTGAATGCCAATAATGAACCTCTATAAAGATTTAAATAACTTACCTAACTTTCAAAATGCTGTGATCACCATTGGTTCTTTCGATGGTGTGCATGGCGGTCACCAAATTATTTTAGAACGGGTCAAAGAATTAGCTCGTCAAGTGGACGGAGAAAGTGTAGTTATTACCTTTCATCCGCATCCTCGTTTAGTGGTCTATCCCAAAGATAGGTCTTTGCGGCTAATTAATACTATTGATGAAAAGATAGCCCTGTTAGAACGCTATGGTATAGATAATGTGGTGATCGTTCCATTTACCATTGCTTTTTCTCAGCAATCTGCGGACGAATATATTGAAAAATTCTTATTAGAAAAATTTAACCCACAATGGATAGTTATTGGTTATGACCATCGGTTTGGCTTGAATCGTCAAGGCGATATTAATTACTTGAAACATTATAGTGAGCAAGCCAATTTTCAAGTAGATGAAATTGAACCACAGCAGGTAGATGAAATTACGGTAAGTTCCACCAAAGTCCGAAAGGCCATTCAAGCAGGAGCAGTAAAGCGAGCGAGCAAATTATTAGGGCATCATTTTATCTTAAGCGGTACCGTTGTCAGAGGGCAACAAATTGGCAAAACGATTGGTTTTCCAACAGCGAATATTAAACCAACTTCTATTCATAAGTTATTACCGAAAGAAGGCATTTATGCGACTTTTGTTCATCACCAAGGCAAGCGCTATAATGGAATGTTATACATCGGTACTCGTCCGACTTTGCCCGAACATGACAATAAAACCATTGAAGTTAATATTTTTGATTTTGACCAAACTATTTATGGGGATGAAGTAACGTTGGAATTGATCGAATTTACTAGAGAGGATGCTAAATTTGATTCTTTAGAAGCCTTACAAGCGGCTTTGGCTCAGGATAAAATAGAGACATTAACTATACTAGAAAAACAACCACTACAAGCCATCAATCGGGCTACTTTTAATTACCCCGAAGTGGCGGTCGTTATTTTAAATTATAATGGAGAAAAATATTTAGCAGATTTTTTACCATCTGTTTTAAACTCAGATTACCCTAATTTACGAGTCGTGGTTGCCGATAATGGATCAACGGATAATTCCTTAGAATTTTTACATGAAAAATATGAGGATCAAATTGAATTACTAGATTTAAAAGAAAATTATGGTTTTGCTGGAGGGTACAACCAAGCTTTGCGGCAAGTACATGCTCCTTATTATGTGCTACTGAATTCAGATGTGGAGGTGACTGAAAATTGGATGCGACCTATTATTGAAATGATGGAGCAAGACCCTAAAATTGGTGCGGTTCAACCTAAAATTTTAGCTTATCACGACAAAGAAAAATTTGAATATGCAGGTGCCGCTGGTGGCTGGTTGGATAATTGGGGCTTGCCCTTTTGTCGAGGTCGTATCTTAACCAATTGTGAAACCGATACTGGGCAGTACGATAAATCGGAAGAAATCTTTTGGGCAACAGGTGCTGCCATGTTCATCAGAGGAGAATTATACCACGATTTAGGCGGCTTGGATGCTAGTTATTTTGCCCATATGGAAGAGATTGATTTATGTTGGCGAATTAAGCGAGCAGGGTATAAGGTAATGGCAATTCCTAATGCTACGGTTTATCATGTTGGCGGTGGTACTTTGCAATATCAATCGCCTAGAAAAACCTATCTCAATCATCGAAATAGCCTAACGACTTTATTAAAAAATGAGTCGGTTGTTAAATTATTTTGGTTGATTCCTTTGCGATTAGTTTTGGATGGATTGGTAGGAGGGACTTACCTTTTAAAAGGGGAATTTGCACATATTTGGCAAATCATTCGAGCGCATGGTTTTATGTATGCTAATTTTAGTAAAACATGGAAACAACGGTCAATTTTTAATAAACTAGTTCAAAAGGCGAGTATTGGTGCGCCTAATCGAAAAGGGCATTTGAAAAGTAATATGTTATTTAAGTACTTTTTTGGTAAAAAGACCTTTGATAAATTGGTTAAGAGATAAAGAATATATTTATGCAGATAATGATTATGCGGAGGCGATGAATTTTGAGGTGCTGGCAGGAAAAACGTCGATTACAGAAATAGCTCAGGATACAGCAAAAGGCTTTGTGGTCAATGAGATCTTAATCAATTGCTTGGCGCTTGGACCAGCAACGGCTGCCATTGGAAAATACATTAATGTACATGGATTTGATGCACCCATAATTGGTGTCGTCAAAGATTTTCATACCCTTTCCCTACATGAAGCCATCAAACCCGTTGCGGTTATTTATGGGATCAAAAATTATAATAATTTAGGTATCAACTATCAAACAGGAGATATTAGTGCTGTTTTGACCCAATTAGAAAAAGAATGGAAAATCGTTTTTCCTGATAAAAATTTTGATTATTATTTTCAAGATGAGCAATTAGGAAATATGTATGAAAGTGAAATGAGGTTTGCCCAAATCATTAACCTCTTTACCATTATTTCTATTATTATTGCTTGTATCGGATTGATTGGATTATCTGCTTTTTCTTCTGTCAATCCGATTGAGTCTTTAAAGAGTGAGTAGATAGTGCGACAAATTGAAATAGACTCATTTTATGTTTTGATATCCCTCTCCCGCCTGAGGTTGGTAATGTTTATTTTTCGCAAGGTAGAGTAAGTACATTGTCAAAAAAAATTTGATTATTTTAACGTGTCCCCCGAGCGCAGCTTTGCTGCTACTAAAAGGGATTTTAAGGGGTCAAATTTTCAAGATTTCCAACGGAAATCTTGAAAATTTGACCCCTTAAGAACCCCTCACCGAGCCACCGCAGGCGGCGAGGAGAAACATCAAGAAACTTTTTTAACGATGTAGGAAGTATCCTCTTTCTTATTCACCTAATTTTTAAAGCCTTTTAACTCGGAAATTATCTAGTTGACCATTTTGCATTAATTTGTCATTACATTAAAAACTACCTTTGTTTAGAATTAAGGGAACAGATAAAATATAATCTACCCATTCTGCAGCTTTATTTTGACCTTCTGCGTCGTTACGAAAATATTCATTATGCCACAGCATAACTCCGTTTTTCGTGCCTAGCATAAGAACAAACTAAAACCACATTTTTGGGTACCTTATTTATTATCTGCTCCCTAACTCGACTAATTTTATACTAAAAATTAACAAATGACAAAGACTGTTGTGTTCTTCCTTTTAATATTTACTCTAAGTATCAATTTTTCCTTAAGGAGTCAATCAGCTACTGAAAAACTTAATCAGGAATTGACAAAAACCTTTAATAGTACAAATATTTCTGGTATGGCTGTAGCCATTGTGAATAAAGAGAAAGTGCTGTATCAACAGGAATTTGGCTATGCAGATGTGGCTAATAAAAAGCCTTATACCCAGCATACGATTCACAATATTGGATCTACTTCTAAAACTTTTATAGGTATTTCGTTGATGCAATTAATAGAACAAGGAAGATTGACTTTAGACACAAAAATTAATGACATTCTACCTTTTAAAGTGGATAATCCTTATCATCCAGATGTAGCGATTACGATTAGACAGTTGGCTACACATACTTCTTCCATCCGAGATAGGACTTTTAATTATGATTTGAAGGCTTATGTTTCTGAAGATGACACCAAAGGAAATAGAAAAGGACTACCGTTTATATATAAAATCCAGTTCAAACGAATGCTAAAAAATGAAGCGCTGCCATTAGGCACGTTTTTAGAAAACACCTTATCTAAAAAAGGAAAATGGTATAAAAAGAAGAATTTTCATAAAACTGCTCCTGGAACTGCGGAGCATTATAGCAATATCGGCGCTGGTTTAGCGGGATATATCGTAGAATTAATTTCTGGTGAAAAATATGCCGATTATGTAGTCAACCATATTTTGAAACCTTTGAAAATGGACGCCACCGGTTGGACAGCTGCAACGACTAATCCAACACAATTTGCTAAACGATATATCAATGGGGCGATCTTTCCCAATTATAGTTTAACCACTTATCCCGATGGTGGATTAGTTAGTTCAACAGCCGATTTAAGTACCTACCTAAGGGCAATGATTAGTGGATATAAAGGAGAGAGTCAACTTTTGTCAGCCCAATCGTTTCAACGAATGATGAGCAATCAATATGAACAAAGCCCATTGGCCAACTCCATTAAAGCAACAGAAGGAAGAAGCGGTGTTTTTTGGGATATTTTCGGCAAAAAGGGTAGGGGGGATATAGGGCATAATGGAAGTGACCCCGGTATATTATCCTTTATGTATTTTGACCCAGTTTCAGGTATTGGTTGTGTATTATTGACAAATATGGATGCGGAAGATAAAAATATTAAGGAAGTGGTGAAAATGTGGCAAATAATGATAAAGCATCGGGAGGAATTTAAAGGGTAACAAATATATTAGAGTATGTTTAAATTTTTAAGAGATTGACTATCAATTTTGTATGATTTTTCAGACTCAAAATTGTTAAATTGTTTGATGATTGAATGGTTAACAATCAAACCATCAAAAAAAAAAGAGAAACCAAATAATATTTCAAGATGCTTTGAAATTATCAGATGGAGTTTTTAAACATAATCTTATAAAAAAGTAATAATAATCTGTTGTTAACCTAATCCCTTGCTGAAAAAACAACTATAATTTAAAGAGACTTTTAGTAAATGAATCCATTACTAAAAGTCTTTTTTGTTTATCCCAGAAAAAAGGTTGTTCACCTTGAAATAAACGAGTTGACCTAAATTTTAAAGAAATCAAGCCTTATCTTCCCTAATTTTATGCTTGTCATTAATTCGATATTTATGTTTTAAAAAAATCACTAGCATGAAAAATTTAAAATTATCCGTACTGTTATTTTGTTTGTCTTTATTCGTTCATTGGTCTTTTGGACAAGCCGCTATTGACAAAAAATATCCTGTGGCTGCATTAAAAAAGGATATCGTCATTTTAAAAAGCAATTTAGAAGCCATTCATGCAGGTTTATACACCTATACCTCTAAGGCAGAATATGACGCTTTTTTTCAACAATTATCCAATAGCATTACCGAACCAATGACACAAGTTGAATTTTATCGACTCGTCTTACCGCTATATAATAAAATCAGAAATGGGCATACCTTAATCATTCCACCTAGTTTATGGAGTGATGCAGTAGCACATCAATTACCTCATTTTCCTTTTGATATTTATGAGGATAATGGAAAGCTTTATGTTTTAAGAAATCTATCTGAAAATACGGATATTCCCACAGGTGCAGAAATTTCAAAAATTAATGGTCAATCTGCCATTAAAACTTATAATGAATTGATAGATAATTGGACTAAAGATGGCTATAATCGGACTTATCCAGCCAAAATGATTACGCAAGATTTTTCAGAGTTTTATGCTAATATCTTTGGTATATCTGAGCAATTTGAAGTAACAATTTTACAAGAAGGGGCTTTACAAAATTACACCATTCAAGGTTTACCTATTAGCCAAATGAGAAGCTATAGCAAAACTCGTTATCAACACGAAAAAAGACCTTGGTATAATGATGTAGAAGACCAATCTTACCAATTAAAAATTGAAGGAACTACAGCTACTTTAACACTTCCCACTTTCAGATATGATGTATTAAAAGACTATAATATTGACTATCAACAGTTCTTTCAAAATGCTTTTTTAGAAATAACTCGAAAGGGTGTAACAGATTTAATCATCGACATCCGAGAAAATGGAGGTGGGTATGGGGATGTAACCACCGAATTATTTGCCTATTTATATGATAAACCCTTCCAATTAATGGCTGATATACATACGATTACTCGAAAAATTCCCAACACGGAATTATATGAAGGCAGTCAGTTTTTTACCCATTTACAAATGTTATTGGGCTTAAAAAAAGTGGCAGATAATAAATTTGCGGCTCGACCAGCTGTAGCCAAAAAGAAAGGCTTGTCTATAGATATAAAACAACCTGCTGACTTGCAGTATTCAGGCAATTTATATGTCTTAGTTGGAGGCTGGTCATTTTCAGCAAGTGGTTTATTTACCGCCTTATTAAAGACGTATAATAAAGGGATTTTTATAGGAGAAGAAGCTGGCGGAAACCCTTATTGCCAAGTAGGCGATTTGGAACAGATGCTGACTTTACCAACTAGCGGCGTCAGAATGATTATCCCTTTGGTTTACGAACAAATGAACGTTAATTTTGAAAATACAGGTCATGGCGTTATCCCTAAATATCCAGTTAGAAATAGTATACAAGATGAACTGACCAACAGAGATGCCGTTATGGATTTCACAATAGATTTAATCGAACAGCAAACAAATGCCAAAAATCTGGCTTTACAAAAGAAATAAACAGTTAGAATCGCTATCAAAAAATTATTAAAAACTAAATAATCATGAAAAATCACCTTGTTCACATATCCCTCTTTTTTAGTTTAACTTTTTCTACCATTACTTTTGCTCAACAAAAAGTAGCGTATGACGGCAACAAAAAATATAGTATTAGTGAACTGAAAGCGGATTTAGCGACCTATAAAACGCAATTAGAGAAAGTCCATACTGGCCTAACGAACAGCAACAGATAGTTAATATAGTTCCTCGAACCATGAAAGCTATGCAGGAATAGGCACTCATCAATTATCGATATTTCAAAACCTACCTACTGGCAGGCAGGTATCGACAATTTGTTGGTTTTAAAATTCACGTAAGCGTCTAATTATGAATTACTAAGGATAGTTTTATACTTAACTTTATAAGCTTGAATAAAACTATCAACAGTAGAAAACCCTACATACTTACTGATTTCATCCACACTAAAATTGGTGCTTTCTAATAATTGGCGAGCTTTGATTAATCTTTTTTCCTTAATCCATTTGGCTGGGGTCGTTTGGTAAATTTCTTTGAATTTAGTTTTAAAAGTTGCTAAACTCATCTCACATAAAAACGCCAAATCAACAATATCCAGAGGTTCGATATAATTAGTTTCCATTACTTTTTTAAGGCGAATAAAGTCACCTGGATAGCTATAAGAAAAAACATCAATAACTTCTTTTCTAGAAGCAGTATGCACCAAATGATAGAGCAATTCTTTAGCTTTTAATTGAATAAATCCTTCTTGATTGGTTTGCTTTTTTGCCTCATCTAAAAGCAGTCGTATACCAATTAGATAGGCTTGAAAAGAAGGATTTAATAGTAAAGTAACCGTTGCATTTTCTTCTTGATTGCTTGTATAAGGCATAAACTCCAATTGGTTTTCTGCAAAAAAATCAATAACCATTTGGTCGGAAATAAAAAATAAAAATGCTTTGAATTGATTATTTGTTTCTGACAGACTTTCTGACATAATGTAAGCCCCTTTCCTAACTAATACTGCATTTCCTTCGTTGGCAAAAGTTGTTTTGGTAGGCGTTACAAATTGGGCTTGCCCATGAAGCACATAAACGAGAAAAGTTTGATTAATATTTAACTGGACATTTTTAATAGTATCTAATTGGTGGGCATATTCTACAAATTTTTCTGAACCTAGCATTAGGCTTTCAAAATTTGGATTTTCATTAAAGTATTGAGGAAAGTCAATATTCATTTTTGTGTAGCTTTAAAATGCATTAAATGGGTTTTGCAAGTTAGCTAAAATTGCATTATACTTTATTCGAGCACTATTCAATTTTTTACCTAACTATCTAACTATTATTTTAGGAAAAAGTCGTAGAAAACGATAATCATTGTTATATAAACCTCCTTTTTCAAAAAATATTTCAAAATACTTTTAAATGTCCGTCAATTGACATCCGAAAAAAAGCTAATTTTTGTCAGTTGTCTTAGTAATCTTTTTGAGATATTTCTGTGATATTTTTGTGATATTTTAAACAAATTAATCACAAATCTTTAATTTATCACAAAATAATTCTACTAAAATCAACTCATAAATTTCATCTATTTGATATAAGTATTTGATAGACATAACTTTGCACAGTATTTAATCAATCACCGTAATTGTTCAGCAGAGGGCTTAGGGCACGGCGCAAAGGGGAGATTAAACATAAAATCAAGATTTCTTGTACAAAATGGATGCAGGTATATTTTAGTTTAAACAACTAAAACAGAATAGTAATGTATATAATAACATTATATTATCGACTAATAAAAACTTCACTAATAAAGCGATTTCTAGCAAGCCAATCCATTAATAAGATAGCAGATAATATATCTAAATTAAAGAACATGTTCCTTTTCTTAAGAATAAACTTATGCTCAATTTCAAATACTAAGCACAAAGGTTTTTAGTAAGAATCTTGTTTTTACCTCCAAAAATCAAACTCCCAACAAGCTCTAAGCCATGAAAAAATTCTCTAATGTTCTGATCGCTCACTTCGCATCCTTAAAAATCCCTTTGTAAGACTGCACAACAACCGAGCAAAATTGTATAAAACTTGGTTTTCAAAATACCACAGAAAAATAATTTAAAAAAAATTTTAAAGTTCACGCAGCCTTTTCTTTTTCTCATTTGTATAGGGTGGTGACAATAACATTAAAATACATTTTCTTAATGCAACCAAATACAGAATCGGAGCTTCCAGAAATTATTCTGGGTTGCTGTCGCAATCAACGCAACAGTCAGAATGCCCTCTATAGATTGTACTATGCTTATGGTATGAGCATTGCGATTCGGTATGTGGGGGCAGAAGCGGAGGCAATAACCATTGTAAATGATGCTTTTTTAAAGGTATTTAAGCACATTAAAAAGTTTAATAAAGAACAACCTTTTAGGCCTTGGTTTCGGAAAATATTAGTAAACACAGCAATTAATTTTGTGAAACAACAACAACGATATAAGATGGAAGTGAATTTGGACGAAGCGGATAAAGTTCCTAGCAGAGAAGAGATTTTAAGCAAAATTAATTATAAAGACCTAGTGACTACTTTACAATCCTTATCACTAGCTTATCGCACGGTATTTAATTTATATGTGATTGATGGATTTAAACATAAAGAGATTGCAGAGATGTTAGGAATTACGGTAAGTACTTCTAAATCTAATTTAACCCGAGCCAGATTAAAACTAAAAGAATTAATTACTCAAAAATTAAATAGCCATTATGTCTGATTGGACACCAAAAGAAATAGATCAGTTGTTTCAGTATGGCTCAGAAAAATATGACTTTGAGTATAATGAAGCAGCTTGGGGTAAAATGGAAGTTTTGCTTGATAAAGACCAACGCAAAAAGCGTCTTCTATGGTGGTTTGTTGGTATTTTATTGGGGGGACTATTACTATTGATCGGAGGGGCTTATTTTTTTAGACCTACCCATCAAGAAAAACAAGCTCCTAAAAAAACAGAAATCATCACTTTACAAGAAACAAAGCAGTTATCCACTAATGATAATTTTGAAAAAAAGGCTACAAAAGAAAATTTAACAAGTGTTACAGAAGCTACGGCTGTCTCAAATTCAGCAAAAACTTTGACGAAGCCATCCGTTCAAAAAGAAAATGCTTCATTTAATAATACGGTTGCAAAAACAATTCAACCAAAAGAAAAACACGTTATTTCGACGAATCAAGCGAATAAAACTGCAATAACTATTGTAAACCCTGAAACGGTACTTCCGACTCCAAATGCTTATCGCTTAGCACCGGAAGTTACCTCAACAGGGCAACAAATCACTAATTTGTCAACTGATTCAATAACAGAGCAAGGTATGCAAAATGTGACTAAAGTCAATATTTTGACACTAGCAGCTAAAAAAAGAGACACGCTGACCACGGTGGTTACGTTACCAACATTAGCGATTAGTGAACCAATTTTGCTAGATACTGCTTTCTTAAAGCAAAAAGAGGCGATAAAAACCAATCAAAAAAAAGTGACCAGTAATCATTTTGTAATTGGCCTTTTATTAGGTCGAGAATTGTCATATGCAGGTATCGGTTTATGCGATCCAAATTGGAAAGCAGGGCTTAGTTTAGCTTACCGTTTTGGTGGCAAGCATAGTTTAAAAATTGAAGGAAGCTATGTCAAGAAAGAATATATAGAAAGCGGTGATCAATATTTGGCACCACAAGGGTTTTGGGAAGACGGTATTATTCCACAGACAGCAATTGGCACTTGTGATATTATAGAAACATCCATTACAGAAAGTTACTTTTTTAATGGTCATACAGCGAGAGGATTTTATGTAGAAGCAGGATTATCGTCTTATTTTATGTTGAGAGAACAGTATAATTATAATTTTGATGCGGCAAACCAAGGGCTTAGAAGTGCTTGGGGAACAAGGAATGAAAACCAACATTGGTTTGGAATCGGCGAAGTATCTGTTGGTTATAATCTTCCATTTTCAAATAATACTTCTTTACAAATTGCGCCTTATGCTCAAATCCCATTTACAGGCATAGGGCATGGTCAGGTAAAGTTCTTTACTACGGGTATTCAATTAAGATATAACTTTCACTTAAAATAAAGTAACTGTTCCGCATAGGGCTTAGGATGTGAAACAAAGAGTTATTAAATAGAGAATCAAAAAGTATTTGGAATTACAACAAACAACTTTTTTAAAATACTCCTTCTTTTAGCCCTTTGCCCACAGTCCTATGCGGAATAACTATAAAATAATAACAAATTAAATACTATGAACATTTTTTTAATGAACGGTGAATGATAGACGATGAATTGTGCCCTTCATTCAGAAATTACTTAGCACAGGGCAGAGGACAAAGGGCTTAGTGTAAACGATGCTATAAAATCGGCTTCATTGCTTATAAAATTTAGTGAAAAACTATTTTTTTGCTAGGTTCTTAAACCCTTTGTCCACTGCGCTAGTGCTATGTTTCCAAAGTTTTCGTTAGTTTTATTACGGGGTGACTTCTCGTCACCCCGTAATTTAAACTATTGAATTTCAATGATTTAATTCACGGAGTAACGGGAAGTTACCCCGTGAAATCGCTCCAAATTAGTAATCGAAATCTTGGAAATATAGCACTAGGTTCTCTGCTAAACAGTTACCAACTATTAATATATTTAACGAATTCATCGTTCATCATTTTGATTATCCTATAATTACTAAACCCGGCATCATTTGCCACATTTTTACCTAAATAAAAAACATTAGGAAGCATAAAAAGGAAGTCCCATCGCTCGACTTACCCTAGTCTTTCTAATGCCTAAAAATTAGTTTAACCATGAGATTAAATTACTTTGTTTCCTATTGGAGACCGGGATATGTATTGTCCCAACGTTTTTTACAAAGCGTTCAATTATTCGCTTTAACTTTATTAATAACTTTTGGTTATACAACCGCTAATGCACAAGTTGTGATTAGTGAAGTATTTGCCAATGGTACTTTTGAATTGAGAAATACAGGAAGTAGTACTATTGATATTTCTCAATATTGGATTTGTGATTTTCCAGACTATAGAAGAATAGATCAATTAACAATTGAGTGTGGATCGCTTAATTTAGCAGCTGGTGCAGAGGTTGTTTTAACAGCTCCAGGCTTTCACGAAACAGACGATTCTGAATTTGGTTTATACACAAGAAACGCTTTTGGTGATGCGAGTGCGCTGATTTCTTATGTGGAATGGGGTTCTTCTGGACACCGACGTTCAGGATTAGCCATAGGAAATGGCTTTTGGGATGGTAATGCAGCTCCTTCCTTTAATAATAGCCAATCCTTAAACAGAACAGACGACGGGTTTGATGGGGCTGACTGGGTTATCAATAATAGCCCTATGGCTTGTGCTACTGATGACGGTGGTGATAATGATATGCCAACTTGCAACGTAGACGGTGGAACAATTACAACCAATGATAGATTATCTATCTGTGTGGATGGTATTGCAGACCCAATTAATGTAACTCCATCAGGCGGTGTTGGACCAAATAGAGGATGGATTGTAACAGATGACCAAAGAAATATCTTGTCAACTACCATGTCTTCTCCTTTTAACTTAGACCCAGCAGGACCAGGTACTTGCTTTATCTATTACATTAGATACGAAGATGGTTTACAAGGTTTAACCGTAGGTGCTAATGTAGGCAATTTAGAAGGCTGTTTTGATTTATCTAATAGACTAGAGGTAGTACGTCAAGTACCCGATGGTGGTCGAGTGACTTTACAAAATGGAGGAACAGAATTTACCGCAACGGCAGGCAATGTCATGGTCCCAGTTACCCGTACTACAGAAGCGACTGCATTAAGTTATTGGTACATCATTACCGATGATAACGATAATATTTTAGATTTTTTCAACCCAGGAGATGCTTCTCCAACGGATAATGCCACTTTAGATTTAAGTGCAGCACCTCCGGGCGTATGTCGTATCTGGGGATGGTCTTATAGAGGCGAAGGGGACCCAATTCCAGGCGATAATATTTCAACGCTGACAGATGGTGCTTGTGAAACGATTTCTACCAATTTTGTTACGGTTATTCGAGAAGAAGCAGTTGATAACACTTGCAACGTAGACGGTGGAACAATTACAACCAATGATAGATTATCTATCTGTG
>CAZXYA010000001.1:18111-60599 GCA_964644655.1 uncultured Saprospiraceae bacterium
CGCTGACAGATGGTGCTTGTGAAACGATTTCTACCAATTTTGTTACGGTTATTCGTCAGGAAGCAGATGCACCAGCAGCACCTATGACTTTTTACGCAAATCTTGCAGGTTCTCAAGAAGTATGTCCTAAAATTTCAACAGGTTATGGTTCTGTAGAAGCGGTTTTAACAGGAAATACTTTAAGCGTGAGTGGTGCTTTCGATAATATGATTGGTGAGTTTGATGCTAGCATCGCAGGAGGTGCGCATATTCACTTTGCACCAGCAGGGAGAAATGGAGGAATTGAGTTATTATTGACAACTCAACCAGATGCGGATTTAAAAGGAGGCAAATTTAATGCAAGTGAAAACATCTTTACGTTAACAGATGGGCAGGTTCGCTACTTACAGAATAGAACATTATACATCAATATTCACACGACTGTTTTTGCAAGTGGTGAATTAAGAGGACAATTATTACCTCCAGCAGAGGCGTATTTCCAAGCTAATTTATTAGGAATTAATGAAGTGCCTGCAAATAATTCTGAAGCAACAGGGAATGTGCTTTTCGAACTAAACGGTAATCAACTAATAGCTACGGGTGCATTTGAAGGATTTACGAGTGAAGTGGCAACGGACTTAGCAGGTGGTGGTCACATCCACCGAGGTTTTGCAGGAAGAAATGGAGATATTGAATTGATTTTTGATATTACTTTAGATGCCGATAATAAAGGTGGTCGATTAGAGGCAGCGAATAATACTTTCACTTTAACACCTAGGCAATTAACTTATTTGAGACAACAAGAATTGTATATCAATTTCCATTCTCAAGATAATAGACCTGGAGAGGTAAGAGGACAAATTGCTCCTTTAGGTGCGACTTATTTTGTGGCAAACTTAGAAGGTGCGCAAGAAGTGCCACCAATTGATGTTTCTTCTGATGGACGAGTTCACGTAACTTATGATGGTGGGAATACTATTTATGTGAGTGGTACCTTTAATAATTTAGAAAGTGACTTAAATACTGAACTAGCGGGTGGCGGTCACATCCATCTTGGTACAAGAGGTGAAAATGGGCCAGTCATTTTCCCCTTAGACATTCGTTTAGCAGCCG
The DNA here is from genome assembly GCA_964644655.1 of uncultured Saprospiraceae bacterium. Taxonomy (GTDB): domain Bacteria; phylum Bacteroidota; class Bacteroidia; order Chitinophagales; family Saprospiraceae; genus JAFMDF01. The sequence continues at coordinate 19,204 of CAZXYA010000001.1, forward strand.
ATAGAAGAAATGCGGAATTTTTACCACAAAATAATAAGTTTGTTTTGAATCGGGAGCAGTTAGCTGCTTTATTTACAGAAGGATTATACGTAAATATCCACAGTTTAGTGAATGTACCAGGAGAGATTAGAGGTCAAATAGTAGGTCAAACCATTGAGTCTTGTGATAATCCAACCCTAGCAGCTAATGTATGTCCTACCCCTACAAACTTGAGCGCAACTAGTCTCGATTCTAGAAGAACTCGACTTGATTGGGATAGAGTATCTGGTGGAATAAAGTATGGTGTAGAAATTAGATTTGCAGGACAAACAAGAATTATTGCTAGAGCATTTATTAATAATAATAGAGTATTTGTTTTTGCCCCATCTGGTAGAGATTATGAGGTAAGAGTACAAACAGTTTGTCAAGACGGAAGTACTTCCGAATATACAGATTGGTTGGCTTATTCTACGCCATCTAATTTAACAGCAATAAGCGCACAAAGTAGAAATAGTACAGAAATTGGCGAGAAGGCGGAAATTATCAATATTTTGGATGAGGCAATCACAAACGTTACGGTTTATCCAAATCCAGTAAGCAATGTCTTAAATATTGAATATCAAACATCTTCTAACACCGGTACATTAACACTTTACCATGTTTCTGGTAAGCAAGTACTAGTGAATCCATTAGGTCAGGACGAAAGTTACCACCAATTAAATTTAGGGGATTTACCCGATGGTGCTTATATCTTGACTATTCAAGAAGCAGGAAAATTACCGCATACAGAGCGAATCATTAAAGGAACTCGGTAACAAACACGCTCTGTACTATATAGCAGAATCTTGTACTATTTATTTAGAAACATAGATTCGATTAAAATAAGCAGTCCTAGGCATTTTGTTTGGGACTGTTTTTTTAGTTTAGAAAGACCATTACCGCATCTCCACCGGAAACTTATCCCTTACCAAATTCAACGAAACCCCATGTTCCAAATAAGCTTTCAGCTCTGCCAACACCATCGTAAATCCACCTGTGGAACCTCTAATCTGACTAATCAACTCATCCGAAGAAGTCGTTTTAAAACCATCATTGTGTTTTTATAAAAGAAATTGACCACCTAAACGCAGATTCCGAACCTTCCTATAACTGGGCGTTGAACCAAGTTGAGTTAGACGTTTTTCTTTTTCAATTCTTGTTGTCTAGAGTTTCTAATTCATTTAGGGCATTTAATTTCATTAACCTTTTCTTAGCAAGTTTATACTAACTGATGCTAAATCCGAATTAGGAAATTTCGTAAAATGCTTTTCATCCCGTAATAACCCAGCTTCTGCGGCCACTTTATTAAATACCTCTAATTCTACAATATATTGGTCAGAAAATCCAGGTGTCATTAGTTTTCTCAAACCATTCTAAGAATACAAAAAAGTCTAATAGCCTACCGAAACTATCTTTATCTCTATGGAATTCTTCTGGTTTAAATGAGGCTTCCATGAAGTAATTATGAAACATGCCACTCATGCCAAGTGCTATTTTGCTGGATCTTTTTCGTTTGCCATTTGCATATAAAAGTTTCCAGAGTTTAAGGTCAAGAATAGTGGGATTAGTTCTCTGTGGCTCCTACTGTATTAGAAATCGTACATAAAGTTTAAGGTCAAGAATAGTGGGATTAGTTCTGCATAATCAACATCAGCACTATGTGTGCTGTCATGATCACCTTCTGGGCAAGTATGGAATCCTATTCGTTGTCGTTCTTCTTCAGAAAAATGAGATAACACTTGATTATTCAAATCAATGAATTGTTTTAAAAGTGCTTTTGATGGATCTAATTTGATGGCTAAGCGAGCTTCCGTAAAATCGACTTGAACATGATGAGCACCATTGTCAAAGCAACTTCTTACGTCAGCTACAGATTGATTAATCAAGTCTTTGATGAATTGCTGTTGAGTGTAACCAGGTAATGCTGGGCATGACCGTCATATAAAATGTCCTTGCTTCCTTTTTATTTCCTTCCTATAATCTTATGTATGAAATAAGGAGAAATATATTTATCGGAATAATTAATATTCCCCATTTGGTTACTAATATATCTTGATTTGAATTATATCACTCGTTTTCTGATTTTCTTCTGCCACTCTATTTTTAACTTAATTTCTTTCTGATACGTTTCCTATAATGAAATTTGATTTAGGCAAATTATCGGAATTCCAATTACACTTAACAAATACCATTTCCATTCTCGTTTAATATTTAATGCTACACCTAATTCTCTCCAATCATTGTTATAAAACCTAAAAATTAAGGGCATTATTATTGGAGAAATTCACCAAACATAAATTGAAATATTTGGGCTATTTGCATCACCTGATAAGTTATCAAATTTTCGACAAATATAGCCAAGACAGATGAAATTATCTTTGGTTTTAGCCCAGCGATAAGTCGAAAATCCATGAAACGCATTTCTGATGAATGCAGAAAATTGGGCTTTCATCGTTGGACCCACCTAGATATTCATGGCTTAGCGGCTGCACTATCAGCCAAAATTGGAGGTTGGCTGCCGCTAGAAGGGGCGAATTTTGTAGATTGATGCAAAAGTATGGGTATCCATTGGTCGAATTTAAGCTGGTAAAATGGATTGAATAAAATTTATGTATTGCCACTAGATAGATGTCTTACCAAACATCTTTTAGCTACGGGTAAAAGGGTCGCCTCCACAGGAAAAGCCAATTTGGTTTCAATTGAATAAACGGCAGGTAAAATTAGGGATTTTCTAGCTTTTAATAATTCTAATTTGATACTTTCATAGGTTGTTACAAAACTGCGTCGCCACTCGTTTACAAACGTCGAACGCAAAGAACGGAAGCGGTCATTGGTGCGCTGAAAAATACTCATTTTGTAATTATACACTTTGATGGACCGACTACCATCCGATAAGAAAAAATAGCCTTCTTCTTGATTGTGTGGCAGGATGCCTACTGGCGTAATCGACAAACTATTTTCCACATAGTCATAAAATTCGGTACCATTACTGACGGTGTTTTTCATCTCCGACATTGCATATTGTACAATGTCCTCAATCTCTCGCATCAAACCCGTATCCGCAATCATTTCTTCATAAATTAAGTGCAATTTTTTTAATTGAATGCCTGTGAGTTTTTTAGGAAACTGACTTTTAACCAATTGTTTATTGTCTTTAAAACTTTGTAAATTTCTAAAATGAAAAATCAAATCTGCCAATTGAGGATAGAGTTGGTTTTCATTAAAAGCACGATTAATGCGTTGCAAATAAGCGAGTAAAGTGTATTTCTTTGATTCAAAATCAATATTTCCTTCGATGAACCAGGTTTCTGATAAAAAAGACATAGGCAAATTTTTCTAGTGGCAAAATAATATGTCGTATTCTTAGTAGGTGTTATCAATATGTGGTAAGTAATAAAGTGGTAGTTACTACATAATATAAAATATTATTCTTAATTGCAAGTATTTTGCCAAATGTAAGCTTGAAACGTTTTCTCTTTTACCAACCGTCTATTAATAAACAAGCTTCGTCCATATTCGGACAGTATTTTCACTTTTTAATTTAAGTTAATTTTTATAAAATGTTGATAATCAGGTTTCTAAGATATTGGCACAACCATTGAAAAAGGTTAACTAAATTACTCGACTGTAAAAAAATATAAAATTAAGTAGCGGGCAAAGGGCTTATGGCAGAGGATAATACTCCTTCTACCTTTTGCCCCTCGTCCTTCTCCAAAACCTGTTATCATGTTAAAAAATTACCTCAAAATTGCTTATCGACAATTATTCAGAAATAAAATATTTTCTGGGATTGATATTCTAGGCTTATCTCTTGGAATGGCATTGGCTATTTTAAGCCCAATTTTTTAATCTCCTCCCCAATGGTAAAATCTTTCATTTCTTGTTCCAATAGGTCAAATTCAGCAGTTGACACTTGTTTAATAAATTGTCCTTCTTTCAGTAAATGAATTTCATCACAAGTCTCTTTTAAAGTAGAAAAAATATGAGAGGCAATCAAAATAGTTTTACCCAATGATTTTAGTTTGCGAATAATCTCTGTAATGAGTAGATTGCTTTGAATATCTACCCCATTAAATGGTTCATCTAAAATAAAATAGTCATTTTGTTGGAGCAAAATAGCCGTCAATGCCAACTTCTTTTTCATGCCTGTAGAATAAGTAATGGCATATTGGTTCAAAGGCAAATTAAAAATATTCCGTTCCTCAAAATTAGTAACGGCTATTTTTCTAGCATTGCAGAATAATTGTAAATATTCCCAACCAGTAATCTTAGGAAAGAAGTAGGGATTCGTAGGCAAAAAGCCTAAATAATTTTTTAAAGGTGTTTGCCTACTTTGCACCAATCCATCATGTGTTTCCAATCCTGCGATACAGCGAAATAAAGTGGTTTTTCCCGCACCATTTGCGCCCACAATGCCATAGACTTTACTTTGCTCAAAGTTAATATTGATATTTTTGAGTACTTTTTTTGTTCCGAAAGATTTAGATAATTCTTTAACTTGAATCATGTTTGTTGGGTAATTTAAGAGCAGCAATTAAGATTATAGATAATCAGCTGAAAAATTGATAATTATCCGCTGGGAAACTAATCCGTTGGACAAAAAATACACCCAACGGATTAGTTTCCCAACGGATTTTAGATGTATTATTAATATGAGTAATATCGGTTTATTACCTGATGCTTTATACGATTCTACCAGCTATATTCGTCATAAAATTATATACCACTTTATCATTAATATTAAGCTGTACTCGTCAAAAACTATGTGAGCTATGTGTCCTTTGTTTCTTTGTGGTAAAAAAGATGTTCGTTTATTTTGTCGAAGTACTTATAGACTTAAATTGTCCGTAAGCACCCCATCTAATTTCCTGACCGACTTTTTATAAAAGAAAGGAATAACAAATAGTAAAAAAGGTGGAAAAACAACCGAAAGACTAATAAAGATACTTTCTATTACATTCATTGCCGCAGGAAAAGCAGCATATTTAGCCAAAATAATAGTCCATAAATAAATAATACCAAGTAGTTGAAATAATAAAAGCAGGCGCAGTTTATCTGGAAAATAATAGCTTAGACTAATTAAAATAGGTAAAGCCAATAAAGTACTATAAACCAAGGCAATTTTCATTTTCTCCCAAAGAAATGCTTTGGAGGTTGTCGAAAATATCCAAACATAAAACTGGCTGTCGGGCTGAAAGTAAAAAGAAAAAGTCGTAAAAAAAACAAGTAATAAAGCAAAGATACCCAAATTAAAATTGCCTACAGAAATGGACATAAAAGTGAGGAAATAAGCAAAAATAAACATTCCTATACTAGTTCTAAAGCCAACTGTAAACTCAAATGGTTTTTTATAAAAAGGGGTTGGAATGGTATAGTTTAGTTGATTATTAAAATGGATGCGAGCCATTAAAAAGGCAATGATTAAGCTTATCAATGCTATTAAAAATTCCTGCTGATAGACTAAAAATACGATAAATGGTAGCGCAACTATACTATTTTCTATCAACCGAACAACTCCATAGTCTTTCTGCACAAAACAGTTTTTTAAAAAATCATTCCGCTTTGTTTCGCTCAATAGACTAAGTGGCGATAGCGCAAAAAAAGCATAGATATAAGGGGCATATTCCGTTTTATAAAACAAATACATGGAGATACCAACAAAAATTATAATTGCTAAAATATAGCCTACTATTGGTAGTAAACCAAATGCTTTAAGCTGTCGATTGAGCATTTTATATTGTAAGGTAAAATAATATTTCACAGTTTATTTTTTTGACGAATTAGGAGGATGGACTACGGATTTGGACAGATTGAACGGATTAATACGGATTTTTGACATACTAAATGGAACTATACAATTATTTAACAGTTCATTATAGAATGAGGTTAAAACCATTCTCTCACTAATTAATTCCCAATAAATAACTTTACAATCTATTTTACTTGTTCTGCGTCCTAAGGAAAGGTCAGTTTAAATCCGTTCGACCCGTCCAAATCCGTATTAAATCCTCCTAGTTCGTCTATCATGCTATTCAATAGCTATCTGTTCTAAAGCCGTTACAAGATAATCAACATCTGCCTTAGTCATAAAAATAGCTAGAGAAATCCGCAAGGCGTTTAGACCAAAAGTAGTCATCGGGCGACAATCAATATTAAATTCTTCCGCCAAACGTTTTTTGACTTCCCGAACTTCTTTTCCAATCACTTCTACTACTTGAATAGCAGCAGATAATTTATCATCTGCAGGGGTTTTTAATTTAAAAGCAGGATTCCCTTCAAATTTAGACCGAAAATAAGTCTTCACTTCATAAGATCGAGCATGGATTTTATCCATCCCAATTTGATTCATGAATTCCACCGCAGCCCCTAAACCTAATAATTCAGGCAAATTTCGGGTATTATAATTTTCCAATCGCCGAATACTAGGGTCATCATAGCCTCGACAAACGATTAAGGGTTTTAAATATTGTTGACTAGCCTGCTTAGCATAAAAAATACCAATGCCTTTTGATGCAAACATCCATTTATGGGCACTCGCCGCATAAAAATCACAACCCAAATCGTGCAAATCAAAATCAAACATTCCAGCCCCTTGCGCACCATCCACCGCTACTAAAATACCTCTTTCGTGCGCCATTTCGGATATTTCTTTTACTGGCAAAATCATTCCATTCGTATTCACCACATGGCACATGGAAATGATTTTCGTTTTAGGGGTAATGGCGTTTCGATAAACATCCACTATTTCTTCTACCGATTTAGGCAGAATAGGCAAGGTCGGTCTAATTAAATTTACACCGTAAGCCTGTTGAAATACTTCCCAGCAGACTCGTCCACTAGCATGTTCATGGTCCGCTAAAATCACTTCGTCTGCTAGTTGCAAATCAAAACTACGAGCAATCAAATTCATGCCTTCAGTGGTATTATGAATCAAGGCAATTTCTTCTTTATCTGCCCCCAATAAATCGGCTACTGATTGACGTGTATTTTCTATTTCTTCTTCCCAACCACCCCACATATATTTGGAAGGGAAACCGTCTAAGGTTTCTCGAAATGCCTTGGTTGCTCGCTGCACATAAAGCGGTACTGCCCCTAAAGATGCATTATTAAAATAGCGCAATTCTGGAGCTAGGATAAATTGGGTTTTGACCAATTCCCAAAAGGCTTCGGAAGTGTCTGCTTTTTGAGTTGCTAAATTGATGATTTTGGTGGGGGCACTATTTCCTAGTGCCAAATTCGGTAAGGCAAGACTACCTGCTAATCCTGTGCTTAGGGTCTGAAGAAATTTTCTGCGATTTTTCATTTGGTGAAGGTAAGGAATTTATTAATTTTATGAGAACCCTCTTTTAGCGTACGCCCTAAAATATATGACAATTTCATGTTAAGCAAAAAACTCAATAAGTCCGATTATGTTTTATTAACCCTCTATTTTACGGTTTTTATTTTATTAACTTTGTACGATTATACTTATTATTTTCACCAAGTAGAATATACTATTATTCACCCTGATGGCTCCACGCTTATTCAACAAAATGCAACTCCAGAACTCAAAGGATATTTAATTGGCACTCCTGCCTCTTTTCTATGTACACTCGGCATTGTACTAACTTTTTATCTTTGGCTGATACCCAAATACCTTATCGAGTCCAAGAATTATTTATGGTTACTGACATTAGGTATCATGTTGTTAATTATTTTTGGTATGCTAAAATTATGGATATGGTTGTGGATTAATAATGTTCCCGAGGAAGCTTATCCCTCTTTTATTGACTTTACTTTTAAAAGTATTAATACTTCAGCGGTCAATGCGGGCTTGCCTTTAGGGAGTGAAATATTGGGAAAGAGGAGGGGGGATTGTGATACATATAGCGTTTTATTATGAAAATTATTTTGCCGATTATAACATTTGGTGTAGCTGAATACAATTGTTCTTTTTCATTGGCAAAAAAGAACCAAAAACCCTAGTCAAAATAAACTCCCTTCGGTCAAACAGTATTTTGACTACCTTCCCGCCACGACGTAGACCTTTAGAGCATCAGATAAAAGATAGATAATTATCCGTGTCCCTTCATTTTTCCGTGGTATTAATTGCTACCACGGAAAAATGAAGGGACACGGATGTTAGACGTGATTAATTAATAATAATTTTTGTAATACCTATTCTTAATCTGACTGTCTATTCTTGCAGAACTACTTGTGCTTTTTGTAGTTAAAATTAAGATAAACGAGTCATTTCTTATTTCTATGAACAAATCCTTCTGGTATCTATTATTGCGGCATCTTATCCTTATATTGACTCCAATTAGCCGACAACTCCTTCACTATCGGACTCCCCACTAAATAAGCCGCCTCCAAAGAAGGAATATAAGCCGAATAGCCTTTCCCTGTCAATTTCTCCCCAGCCAAACTTTGATAGGCAGAAATCCCTGGCCATTGCATCGAAAAATTAGAAGCCGTTCGCAAAACCAATAAACGATTTTTGTCAACTTTTCCAGCTTTATGTAAGCGGTCTAAAGCATGATAAACGCCCATTTCTTCCATTGCCGAAGTCACAAAATTGCCCTGTCCTTCTGACCAATAATCGACCCAATCATTCGCCCATTCGGTTAATAATTTACCATGCCAATAAGTGGCAGCAGCTAATTGGTCGCCTATTAAAACGTGAGGTTTCATAGTCGAGGCCGCATAGCCTTTGTATTGTTCTCGCATCCCTTTTATTTCTTCATTATCGGGCAATTCAATATCCTTAGTTAGTTTGTAGGCCCATTGGACTAAATTGGAATCCAACCGAGCAATCACCCCTTCATTATGTTTGGAAACGGGTTGTGCATAAGGCGTGGTGCGACGTAGTGGAATATAGCCTGTTTTCCAGTCTTCTTCAATTTCTCTGGCGTCAATCTGGTGGGATAAATCACCATCCACTAGAAAATTCGCCCATGCTGCCGACCCTGTAGGTGCATCCGCTGGGTCAACCCCTGAAATGCCTGCAACCAACCAATAGGTATTTGTAAAATCAAAACGCTCATCTGCACCTAATGCCATCACAGAAATACCTGCTTGGGTATTGCCAATGCCTGCAACCATCCCTAAAACACCTAATTCTTTATTATAGCGCAAATTTCTATCGAAACCATAATCAAAAGGAATGGTATCTTTTAGTGGTAAGTTTTCTACCCAATATTGGAATTCCCCTGGTCTATCTCCTTCATCGTTGCCTTTTTCAAACATGGATAGAACGACTACTTTGATAGGAATTTTGGCGGGTTTGATTGTTTTTTGAACGTTTGGTTGGCAGGCGGCGATAAGGATGATGAATCCGAAGGAAATATATCTCATAATTTTGTTTTTTGATTCTGATAGCTATCGAAAATAGACGCTAGTTTTTAGATAAATGGAATGGATATGGAACTTATATTACTTTTTAAATAAGCCTTATGAAGACTTGTTTTTGACACGGAAGGACACGGTTTTAATGTATGAAAAAATTATGTTTTGGTATGTTTTATACTTCATTGTATCCTTCAAAAGAAAACATAAAAAGTCATAAATTCAAACCGTGTCCTTCCGTGTCAAAAAAATATTTCTTTAAACTTCGTAAAAGCTTTATTATAAATTTAAAAATTAAAACTTTGTCAAAGCTTCCGCTACAAACACATCCCATCGTCGCTCCCAAACCTTCATCGCCGTAACCTTCTCCACTTCCGTCAAAGCCGCATATTCAATACTATTTCGAGTCAATTTTTTCAAACTTGCCAAATCCAATTCCCAAGCCAAAAAGACCGACCAAAAATCATAACTCAATCCTTCATAATCAAAAATTAAAGGATCATCTGAACTAATCACACAATTCACTCCTCGACGTAAATAAGTACTTGCAGGGTGCATCCGTAAATCTCGAATATAGCCCAGTATTTGATTGCTCAATGGATTTACTTCAATGCAAACATCCTTTTCTTTGACTAATTCAATTAAGGTTGGAAAGCGGAATAAATTAAAACCATGTCCAATTCTTTTAGTCCCTAATAATAAGGCATCATAAAGGTTGGCGGTGGATGCCCAATTGCTTTCTCCGTCATGTAGATAAAGGGGTAAATCTATGCCTGTTGCTTTTTTGAGCGAATCAATTTTTAAAAATTGTTGGGCATGAAATAGGGTCGTGTGTCCATTATCTTCTTCGGCGACTAAATCAAATCCACGTACCCATTTAGGATATTTGCTTAGATAATCGTGGGCAGCTACGACTTCTTGACCAATTCTGGCTTTATCAAAAAAGCGGAGACTTTGTTGGAGCAAAATAAAGGTAAAATCAGGGTCAATTTGTTGGACTCGTTTTTCTACCGTTTCCAATATTTCAAGGTATTCCGCTTCGGTATTTTTATTACCTTCAAGGTCATAAAACCTAGATGTAAAAAAGGTTCTAAATTCGGCATGTTGGATATTATCGGCAATCAATATTTCTGCCCCATGCACTAAATAATCTACGGCTACTTTCTTATAAGATAAAAAACCATTGATTCGTTGAAAAACGTATTCAAACTCTTGCCAAATATCTACCGAATCACGGTCAATACTTTCATCAAAAGTTAGCAAATCAACCAATTTGTTTTTGAAATTAGGATTGATTTTAGCTATTTCATGTGCAGGACGAAAACCTGTGGGGGCTTTATCTTTTGCATAAGCTTGTAACTGACCTTTGGTATAAGTATCGTTGGTCGTTTCCCAAAAAACATGCATTTCTGGCGTGTCAATTGCCTTTTGTGCGACCCAACGAGGATTGCCCATTGCCCCACTATGCAAATGTAAAATGCCTCCTTTTGGCATTTTTTTTAATATTTGGAATAAAGGTGTTTCTTCAATATGTGCTTTGGAATTATAGAAATTTCTAGCAGGCGGGAAAAAGTGATTGGCTTTATAATTGGCAATCATACTTTGCTGTAAAGCGACTAGTTTTTGATTGAGTTGCTGTTCTTTGGCACTTAGTTGAATGTCTGCATCAAAATAAAGTAGACTATCGGCTTTTAATAAGGCAGTTCTCTTTTTTAGATACGCCTCATAATTACTATTTGGTTGCTTGTCGATAGTTTGTTGTGCGGTGGAACAGGCGGAAAAACCAAAAAAAGAGAGGACTAGAAAATATAGAAAAAGCTTTCTCATTATACTTTTGACGTGGGTTAGATATTTTAAAAGGTCAAAAGTAGGGAAAATCTGATGATTAAGCAGCAGATATATGGTTCAATAAAAAAATCCCTTGATTAGTTTGTGAGGCTTGAATCTTAACTTGATGCAACCAATATTTTTTAACGACTTCAATAAATAAATTTTTAGGAACGGTTATAGCAAAAGATTCGCTAGTTTTGTTTTGTAACACTATTTCAAAATTATTTGAATTCACGCCTGTAACGACTCCATTAAACTGATGGGTGTTTTTTGCTTCTAATCCTTTTTGCTCTTCCGCTAATATTAACGCTAATATTTCTTTTAACTCATTAGCTATCCATTCTGGCGTTTTTTTAGTGAGATTTGCATTAATTAACTTTTTCCCTGCTTCATATAAACCCGCTGTTAACGCTAAAGATGCTGCACTTCGGATTAAGATAAAATGTGACTCTTTATCTGTTTTTGTTGGAATGGTCATAAAAGCAGCTTTTTTCTCTAATTCAAAAGCTTTGGTATAAAAATCCTTTGCATCAGCTAATAGACCTTTTCCTTTCGAAACGTCTCCTAAAGTTGCCATATCCATTGCCAATAAATGGGTTGCTCTTGTAAAATTCATTTTTTTGCAATTTTAGATTTTGGAGTTCCAAACTCCACTACAATTACCCAGCCGGGAAGATTTGACTTATCAGAAGGACTAATCTGTTTTGCTTACCTAAATTTACAAGAAAAAACCAAGAAAATGTATTACTGCTAGTGCTTTTCATTTATTTCTAAAAGTGGGTTAATATAGGAAAATCGAAGATATATTTGGCTTAATCTATGTGTTTTTATACACATTAAGCCAATTTTAATTTTTATATTTGGCTTAATCTATGTATTTTTATACATATTAAGCCAATTTTGATTTTTATATTTGGCTTAATCTATGTATTTTTATACATATTAAGCCACTTAAAGTAATTTTAATGAATAATAATGTTATAACTGGACGCAAAAAGGAAATTGCCATTTTAGAAAAAGCCTATCAATCAAAACGAGCAGAATTGATAGCAGTAATTGGCAGACGAAGAGTAGGAAAAACATTTTTGATAAAAGAAATTTATCAAACAAAAATAGACTTTGAATTAACAGGTTTACAGGATGCCCCTCTAGGAGAGCAACTGCAAAATTTTAGCTATCAATTAGCTGAATTTATGAATGTGAAAATACCGTTAAAAGAGCCTAAAAACTGGTTAGAAGCATTTAGAATGCTTATCAATTTTCTTAAAGAAAAGAAACAGGAACGGAAACAAGTTATTTTTCTAGATGAATTACCTTGGTTAGCAACTCCTAAATCTGGTTTTCTAAGAGGCTTGAGTTATTTCTGGAATAGTTGGGCGGATAATCAAAATGTGGTTATAGTTATTTGTGGTTCGGCAGCCTCTTGGATGATACAAAAAGTAGTCAATCATAAGGGAGGTTTGCATAATAGAATTACCAAACGAATTCAATTATACCCTTTTAGTTTACTAGAAACAGAACAATATTTACAAAGTAAGCATATTCGATTAAATCGTTATCAATTAGTCCAAGTTTATATGGCGATTGGAGGAATTCCCCACTATTTAAAAGAAATAGAAAATGGAATGAGCGCCGTACAAATCATTAATGAAATTTGTTTTTCTGAAACAGGACTTTTAAGAGATGAATTTTCTAAATTATATCCAGCTTTATTTGACAATGCGGAGAAACATATTGCCATTATTAGAGCTTTAGCGCAAAAAAGACAAGGTTTAAATAGAAACGAAATCATCAAATATAGCAAACTAACAAATGGAGGAAGTTTAACTAGAGTTTTAGATGAACTCATCCAATCTGGATTCATAGCTACTTATCAGCCTTTTAATAAAAAAAAGAAAGATACTTTGTACCGACTGGCGGATGAATATTCCCTCTTTTATTTACAATTTATTGAAAAAAACTTAGGCGATAAAAAAGAGGTATGGCAGCGGTTAAGCCAAACACAAGCCTATAAAACTTGGAGTGGTTATGCCTATGAAAATATTTGCCTAAAACATGTTGACCAAATTAAAGAAGCATTGAGAATTGGAGGTGTATACTCAACTACCTCCTCTTTTTACAAGAAAGGAACAAAATTAGAAAAAGGTACACAAATTGACCTGCTGATTGATAGAAACGACCAGATTATTAACCTACTTGAAATCAAATTTTATAAAGATGAAATGGTTTTATCTAAATCTGATGCTGCTCAATTCAAAGAGAAATTGACCATTTTTCAAAGGACTACTAAAACCAAAAAGCATCTCTTTTTATCTTTAATCACAACTTTTGGCATTGCACCAAACCAATATAGTATTGGATTAATAGACCAAGTATTGACATTGGATGATTTATTTAAAATATGAAAAACAAAAATCAGCCAGTACTACGAATGAGTACTGGCTGATTCCTTATAAGCTTACCACAATTTCTCTTTCACCTTCGTAGGCAAAGCCACCTTCTTTTTACTTATCTGCTCTCCAATCTGCTTAGAAGCAGCAAAAGAAGTCACCATTTGCGACAACATATCACTTGCTGCTGATGGAGAATTAGGTAATAAAATCAAATTGCTATTGGTACTTTCGCCCATTGCTTGTAAAGTATCGTAATGCTGTGTAATGACAATCAAAGCCGATGCTTCCTGAGAATTAATGCCTACTTTATTCAATACATCTACAGAATCTTCCAGTCCTTTGGCAATTTCCCGTCTTTGGTCGGCAGTACCTTGACCTTGCAAGCGCTTGCTTTCTGCCTCTGCTTTAGCTTTGGCAATAATGCGAATTTTTTCTGCTTCTGCTTCATACTCCGCAGCTAACTTTTCTCTTTCCGAAGCATTGATGCGATTCATGGCTTTTTTTACTTCCGCATCAGGGTCGATGTCTGTGACTAAAGCTTTTACAATACCATAGCCGTATTCCTTCATCGCTTCTTCTAATTCTCTACGGGTGGCAATGGCAATATCATCTTTTCTTTCAAACACTTCATCCAATTTCATTTTCGGTACTTCCGCACGAATCGTATCAAAGACATAAGAAGTAATTTGCTCCTCTGGTAATTCTAATTTATAAAAAGCATCAAATACCTTATCTTTTAAGATATTGTATTGTACAGATACTTTTAACTTCACAAATACATCGTCTTTTGTTTTGGTTTCTACCATTACATCCAACTGCTGGATTTTCATACTTACTCGACCGACTACATTATCAATCAAAGGGACTTTAAATTGTAGACCTGGTAAAGCGGTATTGCTAAATTTTCCAAAGCGTTCGACAATGGCAATCGTTTGTTGTTTGACGGTAAATAAGCCCGATATAATAATCGGAATAGAGATAATCAAAATAATTACAATGGTTTCCATCATGGCGTTTTATTTTAAATGGGTTATGAAAAATAGGTTCAAAGGTACAGGGGTATAAAGGTTCAAAGAGGATTAAATCTCCTTAAAGTTATCTGCTAAACGAATATAGAAATTCGTTAAGACTGTTTTTATCGTATAATTTAGATTTGTTAACTTATTCTTAGTATGTATGGACACAGCTCAGAGAGCTATGTTACTTTTGGTAGGCAAAGCGGCAGTAAATATACTGCCACTATCGCCTTTCTCAAAACTGCCTACGAAACGAATAAAAATATCCGTTGAGGCTGTTTATGTTTTATAAATAACTGGTAAACAATTACTTAATCAACACTACAATTATATCCTCCTTTTGCCCTGAAAACAACTTTTGTCGATAATCCAAGAAGGAATCTCGACGAACCTAGGAGGAAGTTTGTCCGTTGTCGGTTATCAGTTTGTACCGACAACTGATAACTGACAACCGATAAAGTTCGTCACAAAATATAGGCAGTTCACCACATTCGTTTTTAACAACTAGTTTTAGTTAGTATACTTGTGGTATTATTTCATTTGGTTGCTGATTATTATCTCGCAAACCACAATTTTAAAAATATGAAAAAGCAATTATTAATCGAGGTATTACTATCACTTGGGTTATTCGCCTGCGATATGGACACTAGTTATACCGTTCGAGTCATCAATTCTGATTTTATTACTTTTTTATCTAGCGATCTATTATTACTTTATTTCTAAATCAATTTATGATGCAAACCATCACTAATAAAATAGGGCATTTTTTAATCACGAATACCGTTTGGTTATTTTTGACAGCTATTGCTTTTATTAGCTATATCCGGGTGCTAGTTATTCGGAATCCTAAGACTTTTGAAAGCCTTATTTATTTAGAAATGGAGAAATGGCAATTATATGGGCAGTTCATTTTAGGGCATACCATTTTATTTGCTCCTGTGTTATTGTTTAGCTTTTTTAGAAAGGCTTTACAAAAATATTTGTCTAAGTTGGTATTAGGCATATTATGGGGATATTGTTTTATTGGACATGGATTTTTACTTTTTTATTATAATATTGCTCATTTTTATGAACCGCTTCAAGCACAGGCAGATACGCCAATCATTTTTGGAATAGCTTTATTACTAGTAGAGTTGATTATTCATTTCAATGATTTTTTTATTAGTAAACTAAGAATAGGACAACGATTAAAGCAATTAAATATAGAAAAAACGCTTTTATTACTGGTTTTATTAACTGGTCTATATTGGGCGTATGCGACCACTAGAATAGAAGATTTACCGCTTTTTATTATTGCTTTCATTAAATGGTTTGCGCTGTTTTTTACTTGCTATGCTTTTTATTGGTTAAATCATTATCTATTAATTGAACAAGTATTTAAAAACAAAGGCATTTTCTATTATTTATTATCTTTTGTAGGGCTTGCTATGTTGTTTTTTCCTATAGCAGCACTTTTATCCAAATATGTTCATTTTCAAAATTATCAATTTGATGCTAGTGTGTGGATACCTAAAGGGGAAAGAACAACTAATTTTTACGTTTTTCCATCAGATACAATTTGGGCATGGATGTTATATAGCATTCCCATCATTGTAGTCTACCAATGGTGGAAACAAAAAAACGACATTATCACTTTAGAAAAAGAAAAATCTGCCACCGAACTAAACGCCCTAAAGCAACAAGTCAATCCTCATTTTTTATTTAATACCTTAAACGCTTTGTATGCATTAGGTATAGAGGAAAAGGGAGAAAAAACAGCAGATGGTATTGCGAAGTTAGGGACTTTAATGCGCTATAATTTAAATGATGCCCAAAAAGAATTTATCTCCTTAAGTAAAGAGATTGACTATATTAAAAAATACATTGAATTACAAGAATTGCGTATTACCTCAAATAATGAGTTGCGGATTAATATGGTGACCGAAGGAATTGAGGCGTATAAAATCGCCCCTTTATTATTAATTCCTTTTATTGAAAATGCTTTTAAATATGGGATTAGTACAACTGAAAAAACTTTTTTGGACTTAGAAATAGCTATTTATAAGCATAGTTTAGTCATGGAATTAACGAATACTCTTGTTAATCAACAACCAACAGAAAGTAGTAATGGAATAGGCCTAAGCAATGCCAGAAAACGACTAGCTGCGCTATATCCAAAGCAATATGAGTTAATCATTGAAGAAACGCCGACAGAATTTGAAGTACATTTGGAGATAGATTTATTTTGATTTTTTGGACACAGAGTTCACCGAGAAGACACAGAGTACACAAAGGTTTGTAGGACAATGCTTTTTCTCGGTGGATTTTCTGGGCAGGAATAAGTTATAAGATGTATCGTTTTAGGCCATCTTTTAAAATCTTAGAGTGAAAATTTAGTAATAAACCTATTTTATGGTTTCCTAATTTCATATAGGTTAATACTTGGGCAGTATGAACAGGGGCTAGTTTTTCTACACACTTTATTTCAATAACCACCAAATCTTCAACTAATAAGTCTATCCGATAGCCTTGTTCAAGTTTAACTTCTTTGTAAACTAGAGGTAATGTTTTTTCTTTTTCAACCAATAATCCTGCTTCTTTTAGTTCATAGAAAAGACATTCTTGATAGGTACTTTCTAATAATCCAGGACCAAGTGTTTTGTGGATTTCAATGGCTTTGCCAATAATAATGTGTGTAAGTTCATTTAAAGTCATAGTTATGCTTGTTTAAATTTAGAAAAATGGGAGGTATATAATAGACGATTAAAAATGATAATTTCCACATTTATCCTATTTAAAAACTCTTGTGCCCTCTGTGTCTTCTCTGAGTGCTCTGTGTCCAAAAAAGTAAAAGCATGTTAAAAGCCATAGCCATAGACGACGAACCAAGTGCCTTAAGCATCATCAAAAGCCACGCCGATAAAGTGTCTTTTTTGAACTTAGCCGCCACTTTTACAGACCCCTTCCAAGGCATTGAATACATCAATGACCACTCGCCTGATATTGTCTTTTTAGACATCAATATGCCTGATATTTCTGGTTTGCAGTTATTAAAAAATTTGACCAAGAAGCCCTTGATTATTTTTACGACGGCACATAGCGAATATGCCGTCAAAAGTTATGAAGTGGAGGCAGTAGATTATTTGTTAAAACCCTTTGATTATGCTCGGTTTTTATTGGCAGTCAGCAAAGCTAAAGAAAAATTAAAGTTACCTATAAAACGGACCAATCCTTTCTTTTTTGTTAATACAGGACATCAAAAACAACGCCTTTTTTATGAAGATATTTATTACCTAGAAGGCGAAGGAAACTATGTAAATTACTATACTGCTAAAGGTAAGACAATGGTGCGGTCAACGATTAAGAAGACAGCGGGTTTATTGCCAAAGGAGCGGTTTATTCAACTCCATCGGTCTTATATAGTCGCTTTGTCTTGGATTGATAAAATTGAAGACAACCATGTTTATATTGGGGATAAACGCCTACCAATTGGGGCAACTTATCGAGTGGGATTTCTACAGCGGATAGATGGATTAAATGGAGGCAAATAATAGACATTTTGAGACTACCTCAATATTTATTATTTTTGAAATATGAAAAACCACACGATTTATTTACTAGCTATTTTTTTAGTTTACTTTTCTTGTAAAGATGTTCAGAAACCATCCATTATAGCCGATACCGTTTATTTTAATGGGACAATTCTAACGATGGAAGGGAATGCACCAGAAACCGTTCAAGCCGTTGCCATCAAAGATGATAAAATTATACAAATCGGCACATTAGAAGAATTAGAACCAATTGTTAACGATAGTACTCAATGGATGGACTTAGGGGAAAATACGATGCTGCCAGGATTCATAGAACCACACTTACATCCCTTATTAGCCACGATTTTAATTCAAACAGAAATCATTGCTTTTAATGATTGGGATTTACCGCATGGTCATTTTGCTGGGGTAAGAGATGAAGAAGGTTATTTATTGAGTTTGGATGCTGCGGTGGCTAAAGATACTAACCGAACCGAACCCTTAATTACTTGGGGCTTTCATGAATTATATCATGGAGCTATTACTCGTTCGGATTTAGATGCTCGATATGGCAAACAGCCCATTGTTATTTGGCAATATTCTTTCCATGAAATTATTATGAATACGGCGGCGATGAAATTATTGCAAGTCGATGAGGTAGCCGCAGCAAAGCATCCACAAGTAGAATTGGAAAAAGGGCGCTTTTTTGAAAAAGGCGCACAACTTTTTGCGACTCCTAAATTAATGCCTTATATATTAAGTCCACAGCGAGCTATAAAAGGCTTACAATTAACTGCCAAAGCCATTCAAAATGGAGGCGTAACCACTATAGGGGATATGGCAATGCCTTTATTAAATTTAGATTTAGAATTAAAATTGGTCAAAGGCGTATTGGATAATCCACAAGTACCTTTTCGGACTTTTTTGATTCCAATGGCTTCTAGTTTTATTAAAAATTCTACGGAATTAGCAAAGACTTTTAGTGTTATTAATAGTTTAGATCAACATAATACAAATAAAATAAAATTTGTCAAGCATATAAAATTGATGGCGGATGGGGCTTTTTATTCGCAATTAATGCAAATGGCAGAACCTTACACCGATGGACATCATGGAGAATGGTTAACTGAACCCGATGAATTTGCGAAATATGCTCAATTCTTCTGGGATAAAGATTATCGCATTCATGTGCATGCCAATGGAGATAAAGGGGTAGAAATGGTATTGGATAATTTAGAAAAATTACAAAAAACAAGCCCCAAAGAGGATCATCGTTTTACCTTGCATCATTTAGGCTATGTCCGAAAAGACCAAGTAAAACGCATGGCAAAATTAGGCGCACAAGGCAGTATTCAACCTTATTATTTATACAGTCTTGGGGGGAAATATGCCGAAAGTGGTTTAGGAAAAAAACGAGCAGCACGCATTTCTCCTGTCGGTTATTTAATTGAAAATGACATTGTAACTTGTTTTCATTCCGATTTTTTTATGGCACCCGTTGAACCATTGACTTTAATGTGGGTAGCTATTAATCGAAAAACAATAGATGGTAGAACTTTTGGCGCAGAACTCAGAGTAAGTGCTTGGGAAGCTTTAAAAGCGGTGACTATCAATGCCGCACACCACTTAAATCAAGAGGAACATATCGGTTCTATTAAAGTCGGCAAAAAGGCGGATTTTGTGATTTTAGACAAAAATCCTTTAACGGTTAATCCTGAAGAGATTAAGGATATTCAGGTGATTTCGACGGTGTTTGAGGGGGAACGGTTTTAAGAATGTACTGGTTTCATTTTTCATAATGGTCCACAAAACTTGAAATGACAAAAGTATGACTATTAACCCTTTGAAAAGTATCTTGTGAATTCCATCCACTTTCAGTCGTTATTTCAATAATTGCTCGTTTGGAAGCGTAATCTCCAAGGATGTCAGGGTTGGATTTAACATAATCGACATATCGTTCTTCAGGAGTTCGCAATAAAAATGAATCTAAACGAGTTAATGGTTCCGCTAAAATCTGATAGATAAATTTTACAAGCGCTTCTAGTTGAGGGTCTCTGGAAATGAGCGCTTCATAATCTATATGGAGGACTTCTGTAGGCTCTAAGGTTTTGCAAAAAAATTGCGCTGATTTATTGAATAATAACGCATCTCTACTTGCAATAAATTGATTTTCCCATCTGATGTCAATTGTTATTTCATCTCCTTTATCATTGATTTTAAATAGCCTTACGATGCCTTTTTTAATGAAGAAAACATCTTTTCTAAGGTCATCCAATTGAATAAGGTATTTTCCTGATGGATAGGTTTTTGTTTTAGCTGATGGAAATAGCTATTTAGTAGTAAGAAAATACCAAAAATTAAGAATGTTGATAAGGAAGTGTTAATTTGTTTATTCATTTTTTATTGTTTGATTCCAATTTTTCTTTTCGAGTTTCAAAATTCATGAGACCCATTAAAAAACAGAATTATTTTAAAGAGTTGTTTTAAAAAGAACCTATTTGTAAATAGGTAACCTTTTATTGAATTTATTCATAATGCTATCAAAAGTAGTACTATATCTCTAAGTATCCTAGCCTCTCTTTTATCTTCTACAATTTAATCCTGCCTAATCCTGAAAAATCATATTATCTGCTATCTAATTGGCATGATTTTAGGTTTACGAATAAATTATAAAAAAGTAATTATGTATTTGATTGTTTATTAATGAGAATGAATGATTATTTTTTACTAATATTTGGTATTTAGCTAAACTATGAGAAAATGACTAACTAGTTGCGCTCCGCACTAAGCAATCACTAATCACTAGTCAACTAAACTTGCTCCGCATTTTAATCGGAGTCACCAATCCACCGATTTAAGTAAACGACAAATTATCTCCCATGACAAGAACTATACCCGCTGTGGTTAGTTGTTTATCCCTATTGGTAGTAGGCTGCTTACTGATTCCCTTTCAGCTAAAAGCAAGCCCATCAGAAGTACAACCTACCTATAGTACGCCTGGTGATACGCTTATCTTTCCCTTACAAAATTGCAATGAGGAAGTTAGTATTTGTCTAGATAGTTTGCCTTTGATAGCAGCTATTAATTTATCATTTATGGTAAATGGCGAAGTTTACCAAAACACCCTAGCAGGTTGTAATTTTGATACAATTAGTGCTTATACATACACAACATTATTTGGGCAAGGGGAATCAGGCCCTTATGAGTTAACTGCTTGGCAGATTGGAGATACGACTTATACTGGTAGGTTTGAAAACATCCCCGATCTAGTAGATTCGATGAATCTTTGGGACGCAACAGGAGATTGGGTATTAGATGAATCCGCTAAACTCATATCAGGAGGAAATGGAAGTACGAGTTATAGTGATATGTCGGTACAAGTAATTGCCATTAATACCCCTTCTTTTATTGGCTATAATTTTGGGATGGAGGCGCAAGGCACAAAATTGAGTTTTGGCGCAGGTGTTCATCGGTTAGTTATTTCAGATACTTTAAATAATACGTTGCAGAGTACCGTAATTATCGCAACTTGTAGTCGCCAGCAAGTGGTTGAAACCCGTTTATTACTTGGTGAGCAAGGAAGGCATTGTTTGGTAAATAATAGCTTAGAAACAAGTATAGCGAATGTTATTTTTTGTAATACCTTAATACAAGAAAATGCTATTTTTGAATTGACTGCCAATGATTCTTGTGTTAATTTTTTAGGAAATAAAATAGGCTTTGATACCGCTTGTGTGCTAGTTTGTGACGAATTGGACTTTTGCGATACGACACTATTAATAGTAGAAACCTATGATGTCCCTCATTTTCGAACAGATACTTTAAATCTAGTTGTAGGAAAGAGTCAGACTTACTGTTTGGATAGTTCCAATTTGTCAAATGGTATTACCCAGTTTTTTGATGCCTGTCCTGCGCCCAATGAAAATGTGGTCAATTTGATTTTAGATACCTTAAATTATTGTGCGATAATTGCTGGACAAAGCCTTGGGCAGTCAACCAGTTGCCTAATTTTATGTAATGATTTTGGTAGTTGTGATACGACCGTATTGCATATTAATGTCTTTCCCAAACCAACAGTATCGACCATTGAACAAAGAATAAGCCTTGGAGAAAATCTTGTTATTTGCCCAGAAACAACAGAATTAGTAGGGGTTGTGACAGGGATTGACGATTTTTGTGAAAATAATTCGACGGAAACTATCATCTTTACTGTAAATAATGTAGATTTATGTTTTGAAATAACTGGTCGAAATTTAGGAAAAGATTCTATTTGTACAGTTATTTGTGACAATAATTTAATATGTGATACAACCTACTATATAATTTCTGTTGTATCCGACACCCCTTCCCTCACAGCTACCCCGGACTTAGACACAACCTCCATTAATTCCCCCATAATTCTTGATATTCTCGGAAATGATAGCATTCCCGATGGCATTATCACAAATATGGACTTGATTATTCCTAATGGAGTACCAACAAATGGTATGGCAATTATAAATCTTGATGGTAGTATAACCTATCAACCCAATCAAGGTTTTTGTGGCAATTCAGATCAATTGCAATATCGCATTTGCAATGAAACGGGGTGTGATACGGCTACCGTGTACATCTATGTGACTTGTGCGACAGCCATGAAATTCTATAATGGATTTTCTCCTAATGGAGATGGGCTAAATGACCTTTTTACTATTGAGGGTATTAACCAATATCCTAATAATGAATTAGCCATTTTTAATCGTTGGGGAACAGAAGTATTTCGCATGAATGGCTATAAAAATGCATGGGATGGTACTTGGAATAATCAACAACTACCTGACGGTACTTATTTTTATGTATTGAAAGACGGCGAAGGGAAAAAGTACAAAGGGTTCCTACAAATTAGTAGATGATAAAAAATGATAAATGTAAATAATGAGCAAAAGTAGCAGATTAATACATCATTCATCATTAAAAGTAGGCTTGGAATAATTATTGATTTATATCTATGAATACTTTGGTTTGTTTGGTTTACACTATCAACTATCTACAAGAAATTCATAACTATAATAAATACACTTATACAGAGTATTTCTTCCATCGGGAAAGTGACTCATTTAATACCCTCAGACACTTGAACAATTAATAACCATCACAAATTACTAAAAGTTATTATGAGAAAAATTTTAACACTCATCTCATTCTTAGTTATTGGAGCTACCGCATTAAATGCACAGCAAGATCCTATGTTTACTAAGTATATGTTTAATAGTTTGGTGTACAATCCAGCCTATGCAGGGTATTATGACCACATGTACATTAGTGCCTTATACAGAAATCAATGGTTAGGCGTAGACGGCGCTCCAACTACCCAAACATTGACCCTTCATACCCCATTAAAGAATAATCGAGTCGGCGTCGGTTTTAACATCTTAAATGATGCGATTGGGCCAGTTGAAGAAACAAAGGCTTTTGCGGCTTATTCTTATAAAATACCTTTAGGGGGATCTAGGCAATTAGCGATTGGCTTGCAAGGAGGCGTGAGTTATTTAAGAGGGGATAGAAGTAAGTTGAATTTAGAACAAGCCTTAGACCCATCATTTGATGACTTAGACAAAAGTACCTTTGAGCCTAACTTTGGGGCAGGTATTATGTATTACGACAAAAGCTTTTATATTGGGATATCTTCTCCAAGTTTGATAGAGCATGACTTGCGATCTGATGCAACAATTACGACAGAGTTTTATGCTAGAAAATTCAGACATTATTATTTAGCTACAGGGGCAGCTATTCCAATAAACGGCGATTTATTAATCTTTAAACCTTCTATTTTAATTAAAAATGTGGGCTTATTAGCTGGTTTAAGCAAGGATGAAGCCTTCCAAAATGTAGGCGCACCTACTGAATTTGATATTGATTTATCGTTATTATTTTATGAGCAGTTTCAAGTAGGGCTTTCTTTCCGTTCTGCCATAGAAGCCTTTGATGATACAAGTTCTTATGATTCAGCGGATATTTGGATGTCTTATTTCTTACCAAATGGTTTGCGAATCGGAGCCGCCTTTGATTACCCATTGAATGCTATTAATGACGTAAGTACAGGTTCTTTTGAGATTTTGATTGGCTACGAATTTGATTATAAAGTGAAAAAGACAGTTACACCGCGTTACTTCTAGTTTCTAGTAGGCAGTCAACAATAAGCAGTATACAGTTTTGTAATAAATACTGCTTATTGTTAACTACCTTTAACGTACATTTCCTTTTCTTTCCAAAACTTATAAAGCATTAATAATCAGCAAGTTTTGTCAATAACTGGCAAAATGTAGCAATACTATTGTCCTTAACGAATATCGGTAGGATTTTTGCTATTATTAACTTTGACAATATTCCATCGAGTTTTAAGTAAAGAATGACTGATTTTATTTTGTAGTTCTACACCTAAAATTCGCAACTAAAATTTTTAATAAATATGGGACGTGAAGCCTAGTATACCATCATCTATCACTAGCCATCGTAACCCATATTTTATTATGAAAACTACAAGCTCTATGTTAAAAAAATCACTTTTTACTATGCTGATACTCTTTGTAGGGTTATCGGCTACTTTTGCACAAAGTAGTAAGCTAAAAAGAGCCAAAAAATTATTTGATGGCTTGGCTTATATTGACGCTATTGAATTATATAACCAGATTCTAGAAAAGGATGATAATGCAGAAGCTAAGATTTATTTGGCAGATGCTTATCGCAAAATTAATGATACGGAAAATGCGGAATATTGGTATGGGCAGGTTGTTCGTTTGCCAGAAGCACAAGCTATTCATAAATTGTATTATGGGCAAATGCTGCAAAGAAATGGCAAATGCGATTTGGCGAAAGAATGGTATGAGCAATATGTCGCAGCCGTTCCCGATGAGGTTCGGGCGCAATATTTAGTCCGTGCTTGTGATTATGAAGAGGAATTGATGACTAAGAATGTCAGTTCTTTTGAGACGACACATTTGCCTTTCAATTCTAATATGGATGATTTTAGCCCTGCTTTTTATCAAGGTGGGTTGGTCTTTGCCTCAGAGCGAGATAAAGGTTCCGCTATCAAAAGAGAGCATACTTGGACGGGGAATCCTTTCTTAGAATTATTTTTTGTAGATGCAAAAGCTAAAGGTGGCGAAGATGCCCTTTGTCAATTTGACTATGGCAGACCAGATAAATATTCGGAGGAAGTGAATGAGAAATTTCACGAAGCAGCGGTTACTTTTTCCTCTGATCAAAATGAGATTTTCTATACGGCTAATAATTATGAAGGAGATAGTGATGACGGCACTCGAAAATTAAAAGTATATTCTGCCAAAAGTGAAGGGGAAGGCAAATGGGGCGAACGAGTGAGCTTACCTTTTAATAGTGATGAATATTCTGTAGCGCATCCATCTTTAACGGCTGACGGCAATCGACTGTATTTTGCTTCTGATATGCCAGGTGGTTTTGGTGGGATGGATTTATACTATTCTGATTTAGAAAGTGGTCGATGGGGACCTCCAACCAACTTGGGACCAGCCATTAATACCGAAGGACATGAAATTTTTCCTTATTATGCTTTAAATAATCGCTTGTATTTTTCTACGGATGGACATATCGGATTAGGCGGTTTGGATATTTTCTACATTGTGGATAAAGGGGAAGGCGAATGGAGTTCCCCCGAGAATATGGGCTATCCAATCAATACAACAGCAGATGATTTTGGTGTCATTTTTAATGAAGAAGGCACTTGTGGGTTCTTTTCTTCTGATAGAGATGGAGGATCAGGTAGAGATGATATTTATAGTTTTGTCAAAACTGCTACGCCCGTAGAAATTTTAGTATATGATGAGGCAACTAAATTACCATTAGAAGGAGCGTCCGTTGTTAATGATTGTACGGGAGAAACCTTAACTACTGACCTAGCAGGTAAAATCGTGATTGATCAAAAATTAAATACTTGTTGTAATTTTGAAGGAAGTTATACTGGTTATAATAGTAATACTAAAGAGGCTTGTACAGAAAATGTACAATTAGGGGATTTGGTAAGAGTCGAAATTCCACTAAAACGAGATTTAGTTTTTGATATTGAAGGAATTGTTTTTGATCAACAGACAGGTCTACCTTTAGAAGGGGTAGAAGTTTCGATTACGAATGATTGTTCCAAAGCAGCGCCACAAGCAGTTGTAACCGATGCATCTGGGCAGTTTAGATTTGATTTAGATGCAGACTGTTGTTATAGTGTTAGAGCATCCAAAGATGGCTATTTAGTCGCTCAAATTGATGATCAATGTACAAGGAATTTAGAGGAGACCACTACTTTACAAGCTAATATCAATTTACAACCCTTTACGGTTGATAATCCAGATGATAACCGAGTAATCAAAGATCCAACCACAGGCGAGTGGATAGATTCACAAACAGGAGAACCCGCAGATGGCAATATTAATGGATTGGTTTATAAAAATGGAGAATTAATAGGCAATGATCCTGATCTTACGCCAATTAGTAATGTAGATCCAGATGATGAATTAGGACGGGTTAATTTCTTATTACATATCTACTACGATTTCAATCAAGCTTACATCAGAGAAGATGCGGTACCTGAATTAGAAAAATTATTATCTACTTTGGAATTAAACCCTGATTTGATTATTGAAATTGGGTCACATACCGACTCTAGAGGTTCGTTCAAATATAATAATCGTCTGTCCCAAAGAAGAGCAGAATCTATTGTGAGATGGTTGACTAAAAACGGTATTGAAAAAAGTCGTTTAGAAGCCAAAGGATATGGAGAGAATGTCAATGTCAATAACTGTTCTAATAATGTACCTTGTAGTGAGGAAGAGCACCAATATAATCGACGGACAGAATTTAAAGTCATCGGTTGTCAATCCTGTGATTACCTCGACCAGACTATTTCTGCACCAAGTGATAATGTAATGACTGATCCTTGTGTAGGTTGTCCTTTTGATGATTAATTAATGTACACATTTTATGATAAATGAAAAATGGTTAGTAATTCTTGATAGTGTTACTAACCATTTTTTTTGGCGCAGAGTTTGCCTTATATCAATCGTTAAACTAGCTTTAACCAAGCTGTTAAGCATCGATTTGACAAAGAAACTAATCTGAAACCTAAGCGTGAGTATCTTGATACTTGCGCTTTTTTTGATAGATTGAATCTAAAGAAATCAAGCGTTCTAGATTTTAGGAAAATCCTTTATCTCCCATAATCTTTTATTATCTTCGCAATTCTCATTATAATAATAAATATATAACCATGAAGAAAATAGAAACCATTATTTTTGACTTAGGCAATGTACTCATCAAATGGGATCCGAAGCGAGTATTCCGAACCATTTTTAAAACAGAAGCAGAAGTTGATAAATTTTTAGCAGAGATCTGTACAATGGAATGGAATGAACAGCAAGACGCTGGAAGATCTATAGCAGCAGCCAATCGAATACTAATCGAAAAATACCCTTTATATCAACCAGAAATAGAAGCCTATTATGGCAGATGGACAGAAATGTTAGGAGGAGCAATTGCAGGTACAGTAGATATATTAGAAACGCTAAAGGCATCTAGAAAATATCGACTGTATGCCTTGACTAATTGGTCCGCAGAGACGTTTCCAGAAGCACTTAAACGCTATGAATTTTTACAATATTTTAAAGAAATTTTAGTCTCTGGCAAAGAAGGAATGAAAAAGCCAAGTGCAGAAATTTACGAATTAGCACTTAGTCGTTTTGAAATTGACCCGTCAACTGCTATCTTTATAGACGATTCTGCAAAAAATGTAGCAGGCGCAAAAGCGGTAGGCATTCAATCCATACATTTTAAATTTCCCGAACAACTACGACAAGATTTAGTCCAATTGGGTATAAATATTTAGAATAGAGCATTTGCCCCCTTAAAATCCCTTTTAATAGCAGCAAAGTTGTCTACCGCCGGTAGGCAGGCGCTCGGAGGACACGTTAAAATTACAAGAAACTTTTGTAGGGGCTACTCCACAACAATTAATTATCAAAACAATCAAACAATGACACCAAAGCACAAAGACTTTTTAACCAAAGAGTTACCTATCATGTTGAGACAATTATCAGGCGATCAAGAACCCAATTTTGGTTTAATGACTGCGCAACACATGGTTGAGCACTTAATTTACGCCACGAAATCTTTTATGAAAAGAATGGGGGATCCCGAAGAGGAGCCGACCAAAAGTCAATTATATTTCCGAAAATTTATTAGCAAAGGTTGTCCTTTTGCCTACCGCCCAAAAGAAGGCGTCACTAAAGATAATTTAAATGCTTTGCGATCTGCGAATATCGAAGAAGCCATTCAAGGCTTAGAAGCAGCAACAGCAAAATTTTATGCGCTTTTTGAAGAAAATCCGAACTTCAAAAGTTTTAATCCAATGATGGGAGAGTTTAATATGGAAGAATTGGAATTATTTGCTTATCAGCATGGTCGATGGCATGCGCATCAGTTTGGATTGATTGAGGAGTTTTCTGCTGCTGCTTAATTTATTTGTCAGAGAACTATTTATTTTGACGCTGAAAGAGGCAGCTTTTTTATAATTAAACCAATGTCTTTCAGCGTCAAAAAATCATCAATTTTAACTAAAAAAAGTAAAGTTTGACCAAAATGTCAGCTAAACTTAATCCATATCGATTCATTTTTTCTAACTGGCTACTTCGCTTAACGCTACTCTGGTCTGTCTTCCTATTTTCTGGCTATGCAGATAGCGATTATTTAACCCTACCAACAACTACAACCACCGAATTAGTTGAGGCAAAAAAGACTGCTACATCGTTTTTTGTTTTTCAAAAAAATACTACTCAATTAGCTGTTTTAGTTAGACCATTTCTATTTTTAAACGCTTTTAAAGTTTCTTTAAATACTTATAATCAATTACAGCAAGTCAAATTACTAGCCTCAATAAAAAAAGGGTATGCTTACCCCTTTTCCTATACTCACTTACCTACTAAAACTATTCCTACAGATTCAAAAGAAGCAACTTCACTTTATTTCGCAGGTTGATTTTAAACTTTTACAAAGGCGGTCGGTACTACGTACCTTAAAAAAGTAGCTAAAACCAGATACAAAGGTGATCGATGCAATGCACCTTTATCCCTTATTTTAAAACTATTTTCCTTTTACGGTTAATAAGTACTCAGACATAATTAGTTTTAATTTTCAGACAGGATTACAAGATTTACATGATTTTGATTTTCAATGAGTTAAATCCTGTCAATCCTGAAATCCTGTCAAAAGAAATATAAAGATAATTTTGTCCAGCTACTTATAATAAAAACTATCAGTCTTTTAGCTGACGCTTTGAAAATGTAAGTTCTCAATACTGGTCTCCTGACAAATGCTTATTGAGAATTTACTTGAAAACCTATCAAAAAATGAATCGATTCAAACAATTTTTGAGGCGATTATTATTCATTGCCTTAATCATTTTAGCGAGTCTTGGTGTAGGATTAAGTGGCGGAATTCCTGTTCCAAAAATTGGCAAAAGAAGAGATAAATCTGAAATTAATAATGAGTCCGTAGAAAAAGAAGAAAAAACTTCTGTTGAACTACGGACCTAAAAAATATTATTATGAAAATTATCAAAAATATACTAAAAATCATTGCTGTATTAATTGGTCTTTTAATCATTAGTGGTACTATTTATTTGTATAATTCAGGACCAACTTTACCCAAAAAAACAGATACTATTATCACAGCTGTTCGACAAAACCCCTTGCCTTCAATTATTACAGGACAAACAGGAATAGCTAAAAATAAGGACGTCAATATTTGGTATGAAAGTCGAATGCCATTAGACACACCGAAAGGAACCGTTTTGTTAATCATGGGTATTTCCAATGATGCTTTGGGTTGGCCACCTGCTTTTTTAGCTGCTTTGGTGGATGCTGGATATCAAGTCATTCGATATGACCACAGAGGTACTGGTTTATCGGATTGGATAGTAGATTGGAAAGCAGATTCTCCTTATAATTTAGCCGATATGGCAAAGGATGGCCTGTCTATATTGGACACCTTAAATATATCAAAAGCACATATTCTCGGCGTCTCAATGGGTGGCATGATTGCCCAAGAAATGGCTATAAATCATTTAAACCGAGTATTGTCTTTAACATCCATTATGTCCTCTGGTGATGTTTTTGATAGCAGCCTACCACCAATTTCAAGCGATGTTGCCATTGAATTAATTAAGGTTGCTGCTAAATACGGTATTTTAGGAGGAGAAAGCAATCTCATTAAATTACATCTGGCTAGTAGAATCGTTCTAATGGGAAGAGCTAAACAAATGCTTAATATTTCAGAAATAGCTACTCAGGTATTGTATAATATCCGCCAACGCAAAGGCTATAATGCCAATGTGTCTGCCCAACATCAGGCAGCAGTAAGTGCTTCTAATTCGAGGTATGCAGCTTTAGCAAAGTTGACGATTCCTACCTTGGTTATTCACGGCAAAGCAGACCCTTTTATTCCTTTCGCACATGGGCAGAAAGTAGCAAGATTAATGCCTATAACAGATAGCTTATGGGTAGATAATATGGGGCATGATATTCCAGATGTTTTGATGCAGCCAATTGTAGAGAAGATCGTAGGGCATTACGAAACGCTGTGATTTCTCCGTATGCTCTAAAAAGTAGCCCGGACCTGAGCACTTCCCAAATGTACAATTGGACTAGCTCCTGTTTTACGTCCTTCATACCGCAAACTCATTTGTACATTGGCGGCTAACTGCCGATTTAAAGTAAGGCCCCATAAAAAGTTTTTGCCTTTTTTTAGACCGTCTAATAAGGTCAATTCAAGGGTTGGATTTGTTTCGCCAACAAGGACAATATTGACAAAAGAAAAATCACTTTTTAAAGCTAATTTCTGCGCTCGATTATATTGCATTTCAAACTTTAAGGTATGAAATTTGGCTAGTGCAGGAAACGCTAATAAGGTGTTTTCTGCTCGTTGAAATTCGTATTCCAGGCTTGCTTTATACTGCTGATTGGGTAAGTAAGTGAATTGAGGGGTGATTTTTTGAAAATCAATATTAAAATCTCGATTATCGAATAATTCTGAATCGCTATTTCGATTGCCAATGGAATAGTTAATTTGATTGCTGAAAATGGGTGTAATATTCCAACGGCTGCGGATAAATTGTTCCTTGGTTTGACGACTTTCAAAACCTGTGGTTAGGACGTTGCGATTTCGATTATCGGATTGCCCAATTTGAAAATCATATTTGGGATGATTGCGATTAAAAAATAGGACATTGCGGACAGCAGAAGCGATGGTAACTAAACTAGTATCCGAAATCGTTAAATCAAAGGGATTCCAAGCAGATACTGCATCATCTAATTTTACCTTTCGATTAATCCGTAAAGTAGACAAGGTGGAAAATTTACTTAATGCCTTTTTCCAACCTTTTTTATTGAGCCAAATAATCCTTGGTGTCAAGCGCAAACTTTGATTTAAACCCACATTATTGGTTCTAATAAATTCATTGGTGAAGGTGTTAATCCGCACATAATTGGCTTGATCTCGAAAGGGCGCTACTACAAACTCATTGATTTGTGGAATACTATCGCCATTCAAATCGAATTGTTCCGTCGGTTCCCACACAAAAGTTCCTTCGCCTCTATTGACTTGAATAAATTGGAATTCGACCTTGGCTTCTTGTCCCGAACCAATTTCATAATTGGTGTTAAACCGCAATGCCCCTCGCCATAAATTTAAGGTGTAATCCAAACGCCCTAAATAGGTTTCTTGGGCTGTTTGATTTGTTAATTGCTCCTCTGCTACGACCAAATTTCTATAAGTAAAATTCCACCTTAATTGGCTCGTTCGCTTTTCATTCCAATGCCCGTTGATATTAATTTCATCGGCTATTGTACTTTTGATAAAGTCAATATTTTTGGGGGCAAAATTGTTCTGTCGAGCATAATTAATATGCCATTGAAAGTGATTATTAGTTGGACTTTCTAAATAGACTTTATACAAATCCCAGTAAAAGCCAGTCGCTTTTAAAGTATCGGTTTGGGTATCTGAAATTTCATTTCTTTCTCGTTCACCATAAACGCCTAATTTCCAATTTTTTAATTTTTTAAACGTTTTAGAAAAATCTATTCTTGGTCGAAAAAAAGCAGTATTTTCTTGGGCAGTTGTAGTCGATAAGGCACTTCCATAAACCCGTAAATCATAACCCGATTTTTTATAAAAAAGGTCAAAACTATGCTTGGTTCCATTATAGATACCGCTTCGATTAAAACGGGATAAATCATAGCCTATCTGCCAATCGTCCGCTTTTCGCAGCGTTAAACTTCCTTTACCAATATGTTCGTTAACGGCGGGTTGATTATTGGCAATATTGATGTTCCAATCTCGATTAAATTCTGTATTTCTATAAGGATTTAAGGCTCGAAAATCTTGTTGAACAAATTCATATTTAACTTTACTTTGGAGGACTACCCCTTTTTTGCCAAGTCTTTTATCCAATTGATAATCCGTAAATAAAGAAGTTCCTATATTATCTGAATTATCGAGGTTAGAAAAACGATTTAAATCGGTAGTACTCAATCCCACTTCAGTCCGTAAACTTGAATTTTTGCTCAATTGCAACTCCGATCCAACTACCAATAATTGTTGTTTTTTAGGTGCAATTAATTGTTGAATTGGTGCAAAGTCTCCATTTGGTAGCCCCGTTTGTACATCGGGGGCAAGCCATTCATACACTCTTCCATTGGCATTATTGGCAGTCGTTAAAAGATAATTGCCATTTCCTTGCCCTACTTGTGCAAAACGAGCGGTATAATTTGCCCTTTGTGGATTGGTAGAAAAGACTAAAATTTCAGAAATAAGGGTATCGTTTTGATTGGTATTTTCATTAAAAACGGTATGAAAGGTATCTCGTAATTCATATTGAATTCTGTCTTCATTAAAACCCTCTGTTAAAGTATCAATACCGCTAATAAAAGCATTCTCTAAATTATCTCCTATAGCTTGTAAGGTCTGTCTTTCTGCTACGGTCAACTCTGTATCTCCAACTGCACTTTTGCTATCTTGTTGAGAAAATAAGCTTATATAAAACCGATTTTTTTCAGTTCTTAATTCACTATTAAGCGCATATAAAGAACGTTGAAATGTTTGGTCTAAAAATTCAAATTCCACAATAATTCGACTATTCTGCGTAATCAATTTTTTATTGGTAAAAGCTAGTTCGCCTTGATTATAATCAATGATATAATCTTCTTCAATTCCTCTTTTAAGGAGTATGCCATCCAAAATTACTCGTTCTGTTCCTGCCAGAACGATAATGAATTGCTCCCCATTGACCCCCGTTAATTTATAAGGCCCTTGGTTGCCTTCAATTGCGGCAATCGTATTTCTAGCAAATTGTCCTCTAGAAACAGCAAAACTTGCGTCGCTGGTCCAAACTCCTTTTTTAAAGGCATCTTGTGTTGTCGAAAAAGTAGCGCCTTGCAGTTTTTTATAATACTTCATAAAATATTTATCTCGACTATTAATCTCATAATCGCCTGCGGTCAAACTAGAATTTTTGCGATTAATTTGAATAAATATTTTATCAAATTCTTGGAGTTGTTGGGTATTCCCTTCTGCTTGCAAGGGAATATTTTCATCTGTTAAAGCGGCAATTATTTCCGTGTCATCCCCCAACTTTCCTGACAGCTGTAAATTAAATTGAGAATTTAATACTAAATTCTGACTATTCCCAAATGAAACTCCTCTAGCAAAACTACCGCTGTATTGTAAGCCACTATTATTTCTTAAAATGGCTGTTGATTTGGTGCTGGTTTCAGGTGTATAATCAAAACCAATATAATCGCCTTGATAATCATTAGCAATCAATAAAGTATCTAAATGTCTGACGGGTTGTTGGAAATCAAAAGGAAAGACTCGGTAGCTTATTTTTAGAGCATCTGTTCTAGTTATGCCATTTTTTATAAAAAAAGAATCATTGATAATCAATTGATTATACACTATTTTTAGATTATCTGAAAAAAAATGAACTTGCTTGGAAAGAATCTGATTCGTTGCTTCGTCTTTTATTTGTACACTACCTGCAACGATAGGGAGGCTATCTAACTGAAGCGTGTCTTTTTCTGCAATCACCACCTTAACTCGCCAATTAGACAAGTTGGATTGTTGCCCAAACAGACTAAATCCTATGGACATGGTGAATGCTATGATTAAGATGCGCTTCATTTTTTTACAGTTCACGGTAAAACGATTCATAATTGATAGTTTTCCGTTATAAACTTGCTTTATCAAAACGTTTAAATACCAAAAAAGTATAAATGCTGCTTGTAAATAGTGACAATATGTTTTATATGGCACAAAATTAAGCTCTAAGCATTCCAGAATAAGGTCTATTAAAGTAGAATTATTTTATTAACTGATATTACGCACTTAGCGACTACGAAGTAGTCAAACCTGAATAGCCCAGTATGCCTGCCTGCTGGTAGGCAGGAAATGCTGGGGATTTAAGATTTTGCAGGAAGCACAGAACTACAACGTAGTTCAACTACTTAGCAGTTGGGGTGCTCCATTTAATCTCAACCACCGATGCTATCGGTGGCTATTCAAATTCAAATCCTTCGGATTTTTTGCGTAACATTAGTTATTAACCTTACCTATTCAACTATTATTAGATTCATCTGGTTTATATCGAACAATATTGTTCCTATTTTATTTTATATTGCAACTTCTGTTTAAAACCTCAAATCTAAAGTTTCAAAAATATGTTGAGAAATGCCATTACGATTCTTGCCCTATTCCTGCTTTCTTCTTGTGCGAATTATAAATTAAATATTGCCAAAGATTTATCATCAACTGCTATCCAAAACCAAGGAGATATGCTTGGCGAAATTGCTCATACCATGTATTTGGTTGGGGATGCAGGCAATGCGAAAGAGGACAAAAAGACACCCGTTGCTTTAGCTTTGTTAAAAGAAAAACTAGATGCTGCATCGGAAAACAGTTCGGTCATTTTTTTAGGAGATAATATTTATCCAAATGGTATGGCGCCTAAGCACGAGCAGGAGGAGCGAGCTAAAGATGAATTTCGACTAGATGCTCAATTAAATGCCTTAGCTAATTTTAAAGGTCAACCATTTTTTGTGGCAGGCAACCACGATTGGGCAGAATGGGGCTTAGATGGGGTACAACGACAAGAAAAGTACATTGAAAAAAAATTAGATCGAGGAAATGTTTTCGTTCCAGATGCGGGTTGTGGCGATCCTAAAGAAATAGAGATTAATGAAAATTTAACTATTTTAGCTATTGACTCACAATGGTTCTTACAAAATTGGGAAGGAGAAACAGAAATTAATGATGGTTGTGAAGTGAAAAGTCGGTTTACATTTATGAAATGGTTTGAAGAAGCCCTAAAATCCAACCGAAATAAAAATGTAGTGATTGCTATGCACCATCCGCTATTCTCTAATGGACCACATGGAGGAGGTACAACGATTAAACAACATATTTTTCCATTGACCCAATTATTTGATAACGCCTATATCCCACTCCCTATAATTGGTACAATAGGCTCCTTTTTACGGGCTACTGTTGGTATTTCCCAAGATTTAGCACATGCTAACTATAAAGAACTGAAAAAAGGTTTATTGGCTGGGGCTAATAAAAATGG
Source organism: uncultured Saprospiraceae bacterium (assembly GCA_964644655.1). Classification (GTDB taxonomy): domain Bacteria; phylum Bacteroidota; class Bacteroidia; order Chitinophagales; family Saprospiraceae; genus JAFMDF01. The sequence continues at coordinate 54,971 of CAZXYA010000001.1, forward strand.
AAACTTCATTTTTGCATCGGGTCATGAGCATACGCTACAATATTTTGAAGACGGAGGACAGCGATTTATTGTAAGTGGCGCAGGGTCAAAAAGAGAACCTGCTAAATTGGGTAATGGCGCACAATTTGCCTATGGGCAACAAGGTTTTTCCCAATTGGATTTTTATGAAGATGGAAGTGTGTATATGAAATTTTGGGCAGCTTATGAAGATAAACCAGCAGCGGTCGTATTTGAAAAAAAGATAAAAGACGCCTTACCAAGTGCAGGCACAGAAATCCCCACTTCCTTTCCTGAATTTGAAAAAGTGGAAGCAGAAGTGACCTATCCATTAACGGCTAAAAATTTTGAAAAAAGTAAATTTGGTAGAAACTTATGGGGGGCGCACTATCGAGATGCTTATAAAGAATCTATTACCGTTCCATCGATTGACTTAAGTACATTTAGAGGTGGCATGACGCCAGTCAAGAGGGGAGGGGGCTATCAAACCAATTCGCTAAGAATTATTGACCCCGACGGACAACAATTTGTGATGCGATCTTTAGACAAGGATGAATCTCGAATTGTACCTTATCCCTTTAATGAATCTTTTGTGGTCGATATTTTTAAGGATAATTTTAGTGCGGCTCATCCAATGGCTGCTATTACCTTAGCCGATATGGCAGATGCAGCCAATGTTTATCATACCAATCCACAGATCGTTTATATGGCTAAACAACCTGCATTAGGGGCGTATAATGACCTATTCGGGGGTGGTTTATATTTGTTAGAAGAACGTCCTGCTAAAGATTGGAGTGAATTAGCTAGTTTTGGTAATTCCAAAAAAATTATCAGCACCTATGATGTTTTAGAAAATTTAACCAAAAACCACAATCACAAAATAGACCAATCATCAACGATTCGGACTCGTTTATTTGATATTTTAATTGGGGATTGGGACCGACATGATGACCAATGGCGTTGGGCGAGTTTTAAAGAAGATGGTAAGACGATTTATCGCCCTATTCCAAGAGATAGAGATCAAGTGTACAGCAAGTATGATGGTGCTTTATTTAGCGTGTTGCGTTATACGATTCCTTTCTTAAAACAATTGAGAAAATACGATCCTAAGATTCCACCCAATAAAATCCAATGGGTCAATTACCATTCTCGACATTTTGATCGAACCTTTATGACCGAAGGAGATTGGGAAGTGTGGGAAGCGGCTGCTAAACATATCAAAGAAAATGTAACAGATGAAATTATAGAAGCAGCGATTAAAAAATGGCCTGCCAATGTCTATGCCATTGATGGAGAAGAAACCATAAAAGTACTCAAGCAACGGCGAGATGATATGCTGATTTATGCCAAAGGTCTTTATGAGTATTTGGCACAAAAAGTAGATGTGTTAGGAACAGAGAAGAAAGATTATTTTTTAGTTCAACGAATGGATGCAGAGCGTACTAAAGTATTGGTGTTTGATACCAATAAAGAAGTAGATAAGATAAAGGCTGTTTTGTATTCTCGTATTTTTAAAACTAGCGAAACCAAAGAAATCATCCTCTACGGTTTTGGAGATGATGATATTTTTGAAATCACAGGAGAAGCAGCAGATGGTATTGTTATTCGGGTTGTTGGGGGACTAGGAAAAGATACTTTTAGAGATAATTCGGCTATAGCAGGAAGTTCTGATAAGACTTTAATTTATGATGCTAAAGAAGAAAAAAGCATACTAGAATTAGGGCCAGAATCAAAGAATCTAATTTCTGATCGACCAGAGTTTAATCAATATAATCACCGAGCTTGGGATTATGAAATGGATTTTGCAACACCGCTTATCAAAATAGGCGGAAATCCAGATGATGGTATCTTATTAGGGGGGAGTGTGACGTTTACGAAGTATGGTTTCAAAAAAGACCCTTATGCATCTGTTCAAACCATTGCTGGAGATGTCGCTTTAGCAACAGGGGCTTTTGCGTTTCGATATACAGGGGAATTTATAGATGTATTTAATAAGTGGGAATTTTTGATGGATGCAGAATTAAGAGGGCCACTTTATGCTAGAAATTATTATGGTTTGGGTAATGAAACGATCAACCAGGAAGACGAATTAGGAAATGATTTTCATAGGGTTAGACATCGCTTATACAGCTTTTATCCTGCTTTCAAAAAACGTTTTGCAGGGGAAGCAGGTGGTTTTTCTTTTGGGCCACTATTAGAATTGAGTGAAATTAGCCGAACAACAGGTCGATTTATTGATGAAATAGGTGATGAATTAGATCCAGAAGTTTTTGATAATCAAACCTTTGCTGGGGCTAGAATGGCCTTTGATTACCTTAATTTGGATATTCCTGGCCTGCCCAATAGAGGGATTGATTTTAAAACTGAGCTAAGTTATCGAGCTAATACAGGTGGGAATACCAATGATTTTGTCAATGTCAAAGCAGACTTAGCCATCTATCAAAATATTGGCGCTCCCGGTATTTTAACTTTAGCCACCAGAGCAGGTATTCAACATAATTTCACCAATGATTTTGAGTTTTACCAAGCGGCTGTTTTAGGTGGTAATGGACCAGGCGCCAATCTAAGAGGATTTCGAAGAGATCGTTTTGCTGGACGTACTGCTTTTTATCAAAATGTAGATTTGCGCCTAAAATTATTTGATATTAAAACCAAAGCCTTGCCACTCTCTATGGGTGTTTTCGGTGGTTTCGATTATGGTCGAGTATGGCTTGATGATGAAAACTCTGATGAATGGCATACGGCTATTGGTGGTGGGCTTTTCTTTGCCCCCTTTGATATTATCGCCATTAATTTCTCTTATTTTAGAGGCGATGGGGAAGTGAATCGCTTTAGTTTTGGGGGTGGGTTTTTCTTTTAATAACCCACAGCCCGCCCATCAAAACTCCTAGAATCAGCAGCCCCATAAATAATCCCCTTTTTATAATCCACATAAATCCCCATTGCTTGTCCTTGCGCCCGACGATAACGAATTTTATGCCCCATCATTTCATACATTTTTTGAGTATCTGGGCTAATGCCTAATTTCTCAAAAGAGGTAATATTTGGCAACCATTGATGGTGCATTCTTGGTGCTTCAATAGCTTCTGCTACGGTCATTTTATGGTCTATGACATTGAGGATAACTTGTAAAGTAGTATTAATAATAGTGCGTCCACCAGGGCTACCAATAATTAATATGGGTTTGCCATTTTTAGCAACTATTGTAGGCGACATACTGGATAACATTCTTTTTTCAGGAGCTACTAAATTAGGTTTGGTCCCAATTAAGCCTTTGGTGTTGGTTAAACCTGGAATAGGGTTAAAATCACCCATTTCATTATTTAATAAAAAACCTGCCCCCTCCACAGTAATTCTAGACCCGTAACTATATTCTAAAGTATAAGTCAAAGAAACAGCATTTCCATCTTTATCGACTACGGAAAAATGGGTCGTTTCTTCGCTTTCTTCCACTAAAAGGTTTTGGTTAAAATTGGCAGAATCACTTTCCATTGCTTTAAACCAATTAATACTTGGTCGTAGTTCGTCTGCATAGGATTTAGAAATCAATTGCTCAACGGGCATGGTTGGATTAAATAAGGGGTCACCAATATGTTCTGCTCGATCGGCAAAAGCGGTTCGCATGACTTCTGTCAAAATATGCAGGTATAAAGCTGAATTATGTCCTAATTTGGCTAAATTAAATCCTTCTAAAATATTGAGCATTTCTACTATAGCTATGCCACCAGAACTAGGTGGTGGCATCCCATACACCTCATAGCCTTTATAAGTACCATGAATCGGTTTTTGCTCTGTAGGCTGATAGGCGGCAAGGTCTGCTTCCGTAATCAAGCCACCATGTTTCTTCATGAAATCTGCAATCAATTTAGCCGTTTTTCCTTTATAAAAACCATCTCGACCATCTTTTTGAATGCGTTTTAAAGTAGCGGCTAAATCAGGCTGTTTCCATAATTCTCCTGGTTGATATAATTGCCCATTTTTCAAAAATGCTTTTTTTGTTGCCTCATAAACTGGGTCTGTTGCTTGCATCATCCCTTTCAAAAAACCTTGCATCGCCCAAGTAGAAGGAAAACCTTTTTCTGCCAAATCAATGGCTGGTTGTAGTAACTCCCCCCAAGGTAAAGACCCCATTTTTTGATGAGCCTCCCAAAGACCAGCGACCGTTCCAGGTACACCTACTGATAATGGTCCTTGATGGTTGGAATTATTTTTAATGGTTCCATTTTCATTTAAATACATCGTTTGGGTAGCGGCCATTGGTGCTTTTTCCCGAAAATTGAAAGTTGTTTGTTCCCCATTCGCCCCATGATAAACTAGAAATCCACCACCACCAATATTACCCGCAGAGGGCAAAGTAACGGCTAGTGCAAAAGCTGTTCCCACCGCTGCATCAATCGCATTGCCACCTTTTGCCAAAATATCTTTGCCCACTTGAGACCCTAAATAATGACTACTGACGACCATGCCGTTTTTAGCAGGCACAGGTGTTCGTCCACCTTGGGCAATTAGTTGGAAAGAAAAGAAGGTCATCAAGGCTAAAAAAAGATAAGCAGAAGGAGTTGGGTATTTCATATTTAACTATTTTTGTAAGGCGAAGATAGCTTTTTTATCGCTGATTTTCCAAATACTGATGAATTGCCGCAAAGTCTAACCGACCCAAACCATTTTTAGTGGCTGCTGCAAATAATTCTTTTGCTGCATTCGCTAAATACAAGGGTTGATCGTGTTCGTAAGCTGTAACAGCCGCCAAGTGCAAATCTTTATACATCCATTCTAATGGAAATTGTACTTCATAATCATTCGCTTTGACCATTTCTGCCTTAAATTTAGTGAAAGGGGCAGACACCACTAAATTAGGAATTACATTCAATAAAAATTCTTTAGAGATGCCCATTTTCTCGCCTAATAAAACGGATTCTGAAAAGATAATCATGGATTGTGCCAACATAATATTAACCAACATTTTAAAAGAAGCCCCCTTGCCTGTTTCTCCAATTGGAATAACTTTTTTACCCATCATTTCTAAATATGGTTGGACGCTTGCTAATAACACTTTTTCTGCGCCTACAAAAAAGACCAATTCTGCATTTTGTGCTTGTGGTTTGGTGCCTGCTACTGGTGCATCCAAAAACTGAATGCCTGCTTTCTCTGCTGCTGCGTTTGCTTTTAAACTAAAAGATGGATTGACCGTGGTACAGTCTGCCCAAATTGCTCCTTTTTTCATATTGGCTAACACGCCATTTCCTTCCATAAACACATATTCTACAACTTCTGGCGTAGATAACATACTGAAAACTATATCCGCATTGGCGACTGCTTCATTGGCAGTCTTAGCCGTTTTTGCGCCTTGTGCAACTAATTTTTCTACGGGTTCTTTTGACCGATTATAAATGGTTAAATCGACGCCATTTTTTAATAAATTCGACGCCATTCTGCTACCCATAATGCCTAATCCAATAAACGTTACTTTCATGTTCTTTTCTTTTTTGGTGAAAATTTTGATACAACAAAAATCGACTTATATTATAAGAAAAACTAGCTGTAAATCGTCAAAAATGGTAGCTATGCGTTATAGAGTATTGACCGCAAAAAGATAGCAAGGTGCAGCGCACCGCCTACATTTGTATCATCC
>CAZXYA010000002.1:0-55508 GCA_964644655.1 uncultured Saprospiraceae bacterium
ATTTGCCAAGCATCATTACCAAACACCAATACATCAAGGGTATCTTTTGGATATTGGGTAGTAATCATTTCTGCCAATGCCATTGCTACTTTCTTCGCAGGGGTAATTCGATCTTCTCCATATAAAATCATGGAATGGGAAATATCAATCATCAACACCGTACTCGTTTGACTTTGGTAAAAAGTTTGGTGAACTTCTAAATCTCTTGGTGTTAAACTAAAATTATCAATACCATTATTGATTTGCGCATTTTTCAAAGATTCTGAAATGGCTAAATTATCCAACGAGTCTCCGAATTCATAGGGGCGAAGTTCGGAAGTAGACTCATCCCCTTTACCACTTATTTTGGTACTATGATTGCCTTTTTTAGATTTTTTGATTTGTCCAAATACATCATCTAAAGACTTCTTACGCAAGGCAACTTCCATCTTTTTGGACGGCTTAAAAGAACCCCCTTGTCCCTTCCCTCCTTCTTGTTTGATGTAACCTTTATCAATTAATTCATTGATAAAATCAGCCATTCCATATTCGTCATTCGTCAACTTATATTCCTTATCTAATTGGGTCAACCAAGACAAAGCTTCACTTACATCACCTGAAGTATGGATTAATAATTCTTGAAATAATTTTAGTAATTTTTCAAAAGTGTTACCCTCTATTGGATTTGGAATATGTTCTGAAAAACGCCATCCTATCATATCTTTAATTTTGAATTGGATGGTTGACTTTAGTCAACCTATAATTTTGCTATTAAATCTAAAACTACAACTTATTTCAAATAGTAAACGTCCTAAGTTAGTCAGGACGTTCAAATTTAAGCAAAAATATTTTTGTACAACCAAATTGGTTAAGAATTATAGTTTTTTTATTGTAAATAACGGAAAAAATAACTTGGACAACTCGTGTTTGATTTCCCAACGCCTGCCTGCCGCAGGCAGGGATAATAAATGTTCAACTTATTATTTCGTTATTACTAAATCTCCTTATTTACTTGTTACCTCATAAACTCAAATACCTCATCACCTCATAAGCTTGACTCCTCAAATCACACAACATTCTGCTAATTTTTCATAATCAGGTCGGTCAGAAGATAATTTATGAATATAGTGTTCTCTAATTCGATTGCCTTGTACCACAAATACACCTGGCATTTGGAATTCATCTCCCATTTGTTTGCCAATGCCATGCCCTTCTACTACTCCAGCTTGAAACCCCCTTATCCAAGTTGATAGACCAAATAATTGTCTAAAATTTCCTTTTACTAAACCAAAAGCGGTATAATATTGACAATCTGGATCACTTACATGTTCCACCCCCTCTAAATTATACCTAGCAAAATAACGGTCAGCTGTTTCGATATCTGCCATGTGTACAAAGGCCAATTTAGAACCTTTAGCTTCTAATGCGGACCTTTTATGCGATAATTCCGAAAGGGCTTCTCTACAAAAAGTGCAACCAAAATGTCGTAGAAAAATTAACATAATAGGCTGTTGAGTAGAGAGTTCACCAATGGTATGCCCTTCATTCGTCCTCATACCTTTAAATATATTTTTTATGTTGCTATTTATCATAAATTATGGTTTATAGGAAATAAACAGCAAAGGGCATAAAAGGTTTATTTTTATTTTATCCATCTATTTCTTAACAAAAAAGGTGTCCCAAGCAGCAATCCCTCCAAAGTAAACCAAATTTAAAATCATGGCAGCTTTTAACCAAAGCGGTCTTTCAGGATAATAATAGACAGTCAAGGGTAAGCCAATTAAAAAGATTATAGACGCAGCAATTGTTAAACCTTTCAACCGAGTAGCTTGGCTAGGATAGGCAAATTTAATAGGCACAAAGTGAAGGATGGCAAAAAGTACTACTAAAAGCCCATTGACTAAAGCCGAACAACTTAATACAAAAACCAAATAATAAACCACCATATTCCATAAAACAGGAAAACCAATGAAGTAATTATCATCGGAAACCATGCCTGTTTTTCCATAATAAAGGGCAGAAACCATTAAGATTAAAAAAGTTAAAGGCAAACGCCAATCTGGGGCAACTAACTCTGCTTCATAGAAAAAATAAGCTGGAATAATCGCATAGGTGGCAAAATCAATCACATAATCAATCGTTTTACCGTCCATATAAGGCAGTACCTCCTTGACTCGAAACATTCTAGCAAAAGTGCCATCAATACCATCAATAATTAAACAAGCTAATAACCAGAACATAGCACTCCGCCAATCATGTTCATTAATCGCCAAAATAGCCATAAAACCAGCTAATAAACCAGAGGCAGTAAAGATGTGTACACTCCAGGCTAGTGATTTTTCTAGTAAAGTTGGTTTTGTCATTTTCTGAATATTTTGCCCAAAGAAAAGGAAATAAATTGGAGATTACGCATACTTTTAAATTTTTGATTTTAAATTTTAAATTTTAAATTTCTTTTTCCCTACCTTTCGTCCATGCTGCAAACAAAATCAAAAGCAATTTTGCCAACTATCGGTTTATTGGGATTATTAATCCTAACAGGGTTATATCTTTATTTCTTTACCCAGAATGAAGTATTCTGGGGTGGATATGTTGCAATGACCATCTTTTATGGCTTAATTTTTTATGTCGGTGCTTATGCCAGCAGTAAAAAAGAAGCGGAATCTATAACGGATGTCATGTTGGCAGGTCGTTCTTTACCCATTGGTATTGCGGTTTTGACGATGGGCGCTACTTGGGTTGGTGGTGGCTTTATTAATGGAACAGCAGAAGCAGCCGCAGCATCAGGATTGGTTTGGGTACAAGCACCTTGGGGTTATGCTTTGAGTTTGATAATTGGTGGTTTATTTTTTGCCAGAAAAATGCGTCGCTATGAATTTAAAACGATGCTAGATCCTTTAGAACAACGTTTTGGTAAACGAATGGCAGCCGTTTTATTTTTGCCTGCTTTGACTGGAGAAATATTCTGGACTGCCGCTATTTTAATGGCGTTGGGTACTACTTTTGGAACGGTATTAGGCTTAGCAACTACCCCTGCTATTATATTATCTGCAATTATTGCCATTGCCTATACTGCTTTAGGTGGTCTATGGGCAGTTGCCTTAACCGATGTTGTACAAATAATTTTATTGATTGGTGGCTTGTTTTTGGTAGTGCCATTTACTATGGATGTACTTGGTGGATGGGAAACAGTTTGGACAACCTATAAAGCACAAAAAGGAGCAGCAGCCTCTTTTTTTCCTAGTGTAGAAGCCCTAGGTATTTACTATTGGAATTGGTGGGATTATGCCTTATTATTGATTTTTGGTGGTTTGCCTTGGCAGGTTTATTTTCAAAGAGTATTAGCTTCTAAGGATGAAAATACCGCCGTTAGATTATCTTTATTTGCTGGGGTATTTTGCTTGATAGCCGCTATTCCTGCGGGTATGATTGGTATAGCAGGAGAGGTGGCAGATTGGGCTGCTATGGGATTGCCTGCACCACCTGACTCAGCATCTACCTTGCCCCATGTGATTCGATATTTAACCAATCCTTGGGTAGCGACTATCGGTTTAGGGGCAGTAGCAGCGGCAGTAATGTCTTCAGCAGATTCTTCTATTTTATCGGCTTCTTCGATGGCTACTTGGAATGTGTATCGCCCTTTGATTGACCCGCAGATAACGACCGAAAAATTAGCCAAAATATTAAAAGGCTGTATTTGGATAGTGGGCGTAACGGCTACTATTTTAGCCTTGAATATTAATAGTATTTACGATTTATGGTTTTTGTGTAGCGATTTTGTGTATTGTTTACTTTTCCCTCCTTTAGTTTGTGCCCTATTCGATAAAAAAGCAAATACTTATGGCGCTGTTGCTGGTTTTATTGTCGCATTTATTTTACGGTTTGGTGGAGGAGACACCACTTTGGGGCTACCCATACGAATTGATTATCCGATGATTGAGGATGGAGTGGTGCTCTTTCCGTTTAGAACTTTAGCGATGGTTTCTGGGTTATTGTCGATTATTATTGTTTCTCGCTTGACGCAGAAATGGGAGGTGGCTCGACAATTGGTTTTGCCTGAAAAATAAAGGTCACCTGATGATTTACTTTATAACAAACTTAGCATGACCCAGTCCTTCTAATTTTAGAATATAAACTCCTTTGGCTAGTTGGGTAACATCAACTTGTTTGGAATAAGTATCTTTACCGTCAATTCCCAATAGGTGCTGACCAGTTACACTATATATATCAATATGATTGATTGCTTTATCTGTAGAAGAAATGGTTAAGATGCCGTTGGTTACTGGGACGGGGAATATCGTTACATTTGGATCTATTGATGGCGTATCAAAAACGCTAGTTAGACTTGCGCAACCTACATCACCATATATATTTACATTAGCGACACTTGTCCAGTTAGTGGACGAACTATTTCCTATGCCTATAAATTTCACATAACGACCAATTGTATTATTTAAGCTAAAGAATTGTTCTGTATTGACGGTTACACCAGCATCTGCAGAAGTGGCTTCTTCAATGACCATTGCAAATGGACCTTCGGCTTCCTTGGCTACTGCGATTGAAAAAGTGGTGGTTCTTTCGTCAGCTTTCCAAAAATTGATACCAATGTCTGTTAGTTCATGCCGGCAGCTTAGGTCAAAAGTGATAGATACTTCTGGATCGGTATCTGGGTTGCCAGTCCAATAATTTGTATTATCGTCATTATAGGCATTTTCTTCTGATATTTCTTCTTTGTCCTGTGTACCGACACTCGTCGTTGCGACAATTGGAATTTCAAGCGGTAGAAAAGTATTTAATTGCTCAACGGATAGTACCGTAGACAAATCGTTTCCGCCTGCGACTTCATTGATAGTAATAGTTGCACTTCTTTCTGCACCAGTCGTATTTTCAAGCGCAGTAACGGATATTGTTTGACTTCCAGCACCATCAGATATATCAAAATTTAACCAAGGTAAATTCGTTGTAATTTCCCAATCAACATTAGCAATAATTTCAAAAGTCGTCGTTCCTCCGTTTATATCAAAGGTTATTGTTTCAGTTGGTACAGTTAATGATGGATTTGACGTAGCAGCAAAGCCAACAATTAGCCCAACATCTGCTGCGGTATAAGGTAAATTTGTGCCATTTGCGCCAAATTCTTCTGCACCTGCATCATAATTTGCCTTCCGACTACCACCTAAAATATCCTGTGTTAAAAATTCGTAGTCTCCTTCACCCGCCTCAATAGGAGCACTACCGTCGGTCAATCTATGAAAGTTTCCATCATCAGCCACGTCGCTATCTGATAAATTAGTAAGGTTTCCTTCAAACGGGGAATTTCCAATAGGTTCGGTAATAACTTGATGGGCATCAATACTTGTATTATACATTATATTATTGGCTACCGTTAAATTTTCTGGCGCTAGACTTAGGTCATCTTTCACCTGAGTACCAATTCTTAAGGCATAATCACAGTTGACAAAAGTATTATTAATTACTTGAACGTTTTTAACTTGAAAATAGCCATTTAATGCCGTGTTAGGACGACCATTAGACACATTGATACCTCCAGTTGTATTAGAACCTGCACCACTTGGTTTTCTATAATTTATTTCCTCAATATAATTGTTGTAAATTTTATGCCCTTCCCCAATCACCCGAACACCGCCACTAAAGGTATTATTTTCCGCTAAAAAGAAGTTGCCATACACTTCACAGTTATTCCCATGTCTAAGTGTTAAAGTACCTCCATAATCTCTAAAGGTATTGTTGTAGTATTTGTTTTGTCCAGATTTATTTGAAATCACCTCTACTTCTCCAAAGAAATCGTAAAAGTAATTTTCATACACTTCCGAAAAAGAATCACCAAGAGAGGTACCACTATTGCCTATTCTAATGGCATCTTGATCATTATCATCATTTATGCCGTTAATAGGTCTTCTTCCCGCAAAATAATTATGATGAATTTTTAAATAATCTGGTTCGGTTGAATTTCTATTATCATTGATAATACTCCCTATTCCAAATTTGCCTAGAAAAGAATTATAAGCTATTTCATTATGTTGTCCATCTGCAAGCACCCATTTGAATTTTATTGTTTTTTGGGCCTCTGTCCCATTATAGCTGTCGATTTTATTGTTTAAGACCTTACAGTTATTGCATCGTTTCAATTCAATGACTGGTTCTATTTCTGAGCTATTGCCAACTAGATTTTCAGGATCTTGGAAAACTAATCCTGAGACTGTTATATAATTACCTTCCATGTAGACTCTAGAGTTACCCGTCATTAAGACTGAGCCAGGGTTTTGTGCCGTAATGATAATGGGCGCCACTTCCGTACCATTTTTATCAATATCTATAAAGACATCTTTCCAAGTACCATCTGCAAGTGTAATGCTTGTTCCTGGGGAGGCAGCATTAATAGCCGATCTTAATTCAGTTGAATTCCTTACAACTTGAGCATACCCTAAGGTACTTATAAAGAAAAATAATACTAGAGTAGACAATAATTTGTTAATAAGCATAAGGAGTAATTAAGGGTGAATTCATCATATTTAAATTGTATTTATTATAAATTTAAATATGTTAAATCACATGAATTGGCTCTGTTCTATTGATAAAAAATCGTTACTATTCATCACCAACTGTCAGAACCCTAATTTGCCTGATTTTTTAAGCATGATACTTGATAACAGCTTTGATTCATCAAGAAATATCTATTTCAATCATGATTATCAAGGTGCTGACAAAGAAGATGCTGAATACTTAAAGCTTGTTGGGGATTTATTAATTAGTCTGTAAATGTCCCTTTTCCGCTTATACTTCGTTGCAAAAATCCTCATTACCCAAAGGGGTAACTCGGTTTTTTGCGCCTCGTCTAAGCAAAAAATGAACTATTTTCGACTCAAAGAACAAACTCCCAACAAGCTCTTACAAAAAATCTTTAATCATTAGTAATTCTTATCAATAAAGCTAAGATTTTAAGTATGCCACGAATGGACAAAAACTTGGAGTAAAGGTAAGGAAATATCCTAATTTTATAGGACTCTTAGGAGACAAAAATATCACTATCACAAAATGTAACTAGTGATAATTCCCTACAGAAAACTAATACATCATTTCTTTTTAGGCTTTGCAAAAATGTTTCCTTAATATCTTTTCCAAATACAGTTGATCTACCTCATCAAAAGAATTTTTCAAAGAGCTATCCACATCAAAAACAGCAATCAATTCTTTTTTTTCATTAAAAACAGGAAGGACAATTTCAGATTGAGAATTAGGGTCACAAGCAATATGTGCAGTTCCTTGATCTAAGGCATGGCAATCTGTAACAATTTGCGTTTTCTCTTCTCTGGCAGCACGGCCACAAACCCCCTTAGAAAAATCTATATGCAAACAGCCCATTGTTCCTTGATAAGGACCAACCGATAATTTTCGTTCGCCACTTACCAAATAAAAACCGACCCAATAAAAATAAGTCAAATGGGTTTTTAAAAGACAATTAATAGACACCATTTTTAAAATAGTGTTCGTTTCGTCCATTAAAGTAGCATCAATTTCAAGAATAGCTTGTTCGAAAGCTGCTTTTTTAGCAGCAGTATCCATATTAATGGAAGGATTGATAAAATAGGGCATTTCGGCACCTGCACTCATATCGTATTTTTAATGTGATACAGAAATGTCGCAATTTAACTAATTCACGGCAATTAAATACAATTAATTTAACAGCTAATAAAACTCGAATGCACTAAATTTGTTAACAAGACAGCATTCATGAATAATAATTTTATTCAAATCACCAATTAATGAAATATCTTATCCTGATAAGTGGGTTTCTTTTATTTTCGGTCTTAGCTTTTGCCCAAAAGCCAGGACCTTGGGAATTAAAAAAAGACAAAAAAGATCTTAAGATTTATGTTAGAGATAGCCCTGATAGTCCGATTAAGCAATTAAAGATGGAATTTACGGTAGAAGCATCCATGTCTGCCATTGTTGCACTATTACAAGATATTTCAGCCATTCCAGAATGGGTTTATAAATGTCCAGAAGCTTATCGCCTCAAAAAAGTAAATACTAATGAAGAAGTTTATTATAATTTAGCAGATTTTCCTTGGCCATTAGACGATAGAGATTTAATTGTTAGAAGCACTTTAGTACAAGATTCTATCACTAAAGTAGTAAGATCAGAATCCTTTAACGCGCCAACTTATATTCCAGAAAAAGAAGGAATTGTACGAATTCCCAAATTACATCTTTGGTGGGAATTCACGCCTAGAATAAATGGGATAGTTGATGTAGAATATTTTTTAAGTTCTGATCCTGGAGGCTACATTCCAGCGTGGATTATTAATTTAGCACTTGATCAAGGACCTATTCAAACCATTAAAAATTTTCGGAAAATTTTAAAAGAACCCAAATATCGAGATGCAAAATTGGATTTTATTTCCGAAATAGGAGAATGATTATTAGTGTTTATTTATTTGACCGAGTTTTATTTAATAACTGATTTAATTGGACTACTTCTTCCTGAGATAAATTGCCCAATTGAAATTCTGTCATACTTTTTAAGGCTAAAGCTGCTGAATTATAGACTTCTAGCCCTTTCTTAGTAATAGAAATTTCTACCTTTCTTCGATCTTTCACCGCATTATTTTTTTCCACTAATCCTTTGGCATATAATTTATCTATTAATCGAGATACATTAGAGTTCTCTTCCAACATTTGTTTAGTCAAGGGTTTGATGGTAGAAGGTTCAGGAAAATAATTATTGAGTGAGTTTAAGATATTAAATTGCTGTAAAGAGATATTGAAAGGCCGTAGCGTTTTTCTCTTCATTTTTAAAATAAAAGAAGAAGTGTATAAAATGTTTATACACATATTGATATAATCATTTTCAAACGCTCTCTGTTGTAGATTTTTCGATTCACTCATAGAAAATACAGCCATTATTTTGCTAAATAAAATTAGATGGCATTTTGGGAAAAATCACACAATACTCCATGATAAAAATATCTAGGAAAATTATTTTGTAGTTTTTATGTATTAAATGAATTTTTTGTGGGGTGTATTGGCCTATTCTTTTTAAGAATTATTGGGGCAATATATAAACTAGATAACTTAAAATCAACCTTTTTATCTTATTCCAACAGGGTTATGCTCTAAAAAATAATTGGTCATTAAATTATATAAGTGTTTTGTCGTATTTTCTCCTTCATAAATTCCATGAGACCGATTGGGGTAAGCCATCATCTGAAAAGGTAGATTATGTTTAATTAATTCATTAATCACGACCTCTGCATTTTGGTAATGCACATTATCATCCCCAGTTCCATGAATTAACAACAAGTTACCTTTTAAGTTTTTAGCATAGGTTACGGGCGATCCTTCAATAAAATCGGCTTTATTTTCCCAAGGTACGCCCATATATCGCTCTTGGTAAACATTATCATACAAAAATTGATTGCCGACTGGTGCAATAGCAACACCTGTTTGATAAATTTCAGGATAACGGAATAGTAAGTTTAATGTCATTGAACCTCCCCCACTCCATCCCCAAACGGCAATTCTTTGAGCATCTATAAAGCTATATTTTTTAATAATCGCTTTTGTTGCCATTGCTTGATCTCTAGCATTTAACACCCCAATTTTTCGATAAATACTTTTTCTCCAGTTTCTTCCTTTTAGAGCGGGTGTTCCTCTATTATCTACAGAGATTACGATATATCCTTTTTGTACCATTAGGCGATGCCATAAAGAACCCCATGAATCTGTTGCAGTTTGCCCCCAAGGTTCTCCATAAACATGAAAAAGAACAGGATATTTTTTGTTTGCATCAAAATTGGCTGGCTTGATCATTAATCCGTCCATCTCTAGTTCATCTTCTGTCATAATTTTAAAAAATTCAACAGGAGTCAAAGCTAACTCAGTCATTTTTGCTTTGTAGGCTTTATTATCAACTAATGTTCGTAAGATTTTATGATCGGGTAAAGAAACTAGTTCTATAGTAGGTGGTGTATTAGCGTTTGACCAACGATTAATCGCATATCGCCCATTTGGTGAAATGGTATATTTATGTACTCCAGGTTGATTTTCGGGGGTTAATTTTTGGGCACTAGTCCTACCATTCAAAGACATTTGGTACAAATACCGTTGTGTCGGATTATTCGGTGAAGCATTTACATAAATCATATTCTTCGTTTCGTCCACTTGATGGAATCGAGCAATATCAAAAGCTTCTTTAGTTAATAATTTTTCAGACTTACCATTCATGGCAACCCGATATAATTGCCGCCAACCATCTTTTTCACTTATATTTAAAAATGCCCTTCCATCTTGAATAATGGGTAAATCTGTCATGTCCCAAGCTAAAGTGGGGTCTGGATGCGTAATGTCTAACCAAGTTTCTTCTTTCTCGGTAAATATATTGGTAGCCTTTCCAGTTGCGGCATCTGCTATCCAAATCTTTTTTTCGTTCTGCTTTCGATTCAATTGTTGTATTTGCAATTGGTTGGACGAACCTATCCATTGCGCCCTAGGTAAATAATGCTGTTTGGCATCACCAGGAATATCCATCCAAGTAACTTTCCCTGACTTTAAGTTGACCGTTCCAATTCTAACTGCCGAAGGATCTTCTCCTACTTTCGGATACTGCAAAGGAATCGTTTTAGCATAAATTTCATCCGTATTATTAATCATTAAAAAATCCTTAATTTCGCTTGCATCGACTTGCCAAAAGGCAAGATATTGCCCGTCTGCACTCCAACGAAATCCATCTCTACAAGCAAACTCTTCTTCATATACCCAATCAAAATTACCATTAATAATATCGGCTGTTCCATCAAAGGTCAATTGTTTTAAAGACTGATTTTCAATCGTTTGTACATACAAGTTATTCTCGCTAACAAAAGCAATTTGGCTATCATCTGTAGAAAATTTAGCAAACATCAGGGAAGAGTCGGGCAAAGTCAGACCTACTTTAGATAAGGTTTTATTACTCAAATCGTATATCCAATAATCCCCCTTAGTGTTTGTCCGCCAAACACGTTTAGTATTCGTAAAAACTAATAGCTTTTGACCATCATTGGACCAACTATAATTAGCAATTGACAATGGGGTCTCTTCTCCTTGAGGAACCAACATTTTTGCGTCCACTAAAACGCTACGCCGCCCTGATCGAGTATCATATTTTATTATGTCTTTTGCTCCTTCAAAAAGTGATGTTTCCAGCGTAGTGTACGCTTCTCCTCCATCTAACCATTTAGATGGGCCGAACTGAGCTTGCGCAAATTCGCCAGAATAAATCCTATCTACGGTTAGCGCAGATGTCTCCAATCCTTGTTGTGCATTCATTTCTAATAAAGAAAAGCAGCAAAAACTAATTAATATTAATGTATGTTTAATCATGTTAAGTTAGTTGTTCAGGAATAAAATTCCTGCCAGTTTAGAACTGTTATCAGTTGTCGGTTATTTAATAGTAGCAAATACTACTAATTTCCAAGTATGTTGTAACCTTTCTTTTACTAATGGTACTTTAATAATGAGACCGTATTCTTTCTAAGAATTTTCAAAAATACTAATTAATTAAACAACAAAAAATTTGATTATGGAAGTCACCATACAAGAAGATTTTTTAGCATTATATAAGCCAATTCATGCTCCTTTCACCCGTTTTTGTAGTAGCAAGGCAATTGGCTGGATGGAAACAGAGGATTTAGTACAAGAAACCATTTTAGCTACGCTACAAGGTTTTGAGAGAATTGAAGATAAAAATAAGCTCTTAGGGTTTATGATAGGTATTGTGCACAATATTGTAAACAAACAATATAGACGTGCTAAATTCAGTAGTCCGTGGGATGAAAGAGTTTTGGATAAATTAGAAGCCAGAACTACTAATCCTGCGATTGCCTTAGATTTACAATACCTCCTAAAAACAATAAAACAACTCCCTAGGAACCAAGCAGAAGCCATTGAATTATTTGAACTAAGTGGTTTTTCAATTCAAGAAATTGCTGAAATTCAAGAGGTTAGCCCTAATGCAGTAAAAACTCGAATCAGTAGAGGAAGGAAAAAGTTAAGAACCTTGTTACAAGATGAAGATAGCACCATGTCGATTGCACAAAGACTAGCTATTTACGCCTCTATTCTCTTTTAAAAAGACAACATGAAAAAGAAAATTAAAGTAAGAAAAGTTGTCAAAGTATGGAAGCGTTTACCACTTGAAGTATCTTATCATCAAGTTGTTAATTGGGTTAAAACAAGTACGACTAAGCTTCCATAAATAGCTTGACTCATTTCTATTTAAGCTACTTCTAAACCAATAGATTATCCTAAAATATTTTTTAAATGTCTTCATTTAACTAGGTCATCCTATGGCCTAAAATTAAAAATAATATCATGTTATCAAACAATGAATTTCAAAAGTATGCCACCAAACATTTAGGAATGAACAGTCATCATTTAGAAAAATATCTACAAACAACAAACCCCAAATTATCAATGGGTATCACACCTACTGTAATTGAAGAACGGCGACTAAACGTCTCTCAAATGGATGTTTTTTCAAGATTAATGATGGATCGAATTATTTTTCTCGGTGTGGCTATAGATGATTATGTATCCAATGTCATTCAAGCACAATTGCTATTTTTGGAGTCTGTAGATGCCAAAAGAGATGTGCAAATTTTCATCAATAGTCCTGGTGGTTCCGTTACTGCAGGTTTAGGAATTTATGACACAATGAATTACATCCGCCCAGATGTGGCAACCATTTGTACCGGCATAGCAGCATCTTTTGGTGCTGTGATTCTAACTTCTGGTACTAAAGGAAAACGATCTTGTCTACCGCATAGTCGCATAATGATTCATCAACCATCAGGAGGCACAAGTGGACAGTTATCGGATATGGAAATTACCTATAAGCTTTACAAAGAATTGCAAAAAGACATTTATCAAATCTTGAGTCAAACTACTGGTCAGACGTATCAACAAATTGAAATAGATAGTGATAGGGACAATTGGATGCAAGCGGAAGTAGCCAAAGCTTATGGCTTGATAGATGAGGTTTTATCTAGACCAATATAGGTAAAATTGATCAATTAAAATTAATAAGTAAGCCTTTTGTAAAATCAAACCAATTTATAAAAAGAAAGGGTAACAGCAGTTTTCAGCTATTACCCACGCGCTCTTATTAGAGAATAATTATTCCTTAGATTCTCTCTATCTGTTTGGTAAATTATTCTGAAGCGCATAATTTTAATTATAACGCCGAAAATGAATAAAGTTATTAAAGTTTGGTCAAAACATGCTTATAATCAAAGCGCAAATTTAATATAAAAAATCATAAATAAATGTATATACATCTATTTTTTAAAATTAATATATGAAAATAGAATTAAATAACAGGTTAACTATTGTTAAATTTAACTAGATTGCTTGCATTTTTATATTTTTGTATATCTTAAGATAATTCTAGGAATGCTTACTAAAAATAAATCTCTTTTTTTCTGATTGTAACGCTTTGTAGTTAACCTGTCCCAACGGAACAAAATATTGTTAGCAAAATTAAAATTTACCATTCAGAATTAAGTCTATTGGTAGGCATCTATTTTAAAAAATTATAGTAACTAACTTTTATTTTATGAAATTTTCAATTTTTACGATAAGTATCTTTTTATTGCTATCAGCTTGTACTCAGAATACGGATAATAAGAAACAAACTGTAAAAAAGGCTAGTATGCATACTACTCCCTCTGAAACTAAACAATTACGCCATGTCGTACTTTTTAAATTTAAAGAAGGAACTTCTGATGCAGCCATTCAAAAAGTAGAAGCTGCTTTTACTGCCTTACCTAGTAAAATAGCCGAAATAAAAGGGTATGAATGGGGAACAAACAACAGTCCTGAAGGATTAGCTAAAGGCTTCACACATTGTTTTTTCTTAACTTTTGATAGTGAAGCTGGTCGAGCCGTTTATTTACCTCATCCCGACCATAAAGCATTTGGAGCAATATTAACGCCTCATTTGGACGACGTTTTAGTCTTAGATTATTGGGTACAATAAATCTCTAGTTTCATGTTATTCTTACATCTCCCTCGAGCCACTACAGGCGGCGAAGGAAAATCACTATTTTTCTATGTAAGCGTGCCTAAAAATCGTCACGGGTAACTTTAATTTGAATTGGCATCGAGCCAATTCAAATTAACAAAAGATTCAATAAGTAGCTTAAGCTTAGAGAGTAGGGAACTACCCTCTTTTCCAACTAATCAAAATCACGCCAAGCAAAACAAATAAGATTCCCAATAATTGAGTACTACTTAAGTTACTTTTAAACCAAAAATAATCCAGTCCTAAACCCACTAAAATATTCATTCCTACAATTAAAGTAATGCCTATCGAAGGCGAAATATCTTGAGAAAAGGTATAAAATGCTACTATTTCTGCCAAGCTAACAAAAATACCTGCAAAGATGGCAAATTTCATCCCTGTTGGCGTGTAGCTTAAATCTAAATTTTCTCCCTTAAAAATGAAAAAAAAGAATCCACCTACCAATACAGCTACAGTTTGTAAGATAACAGCCCCCAACAATTCTTGAATATCTTCTGCGGATAATTTTACAGCAAATTGATAACAAGCAAATAATGTCCCTGCCAATAAGGCTAAGAAAATTCCTTTCATAAAATGTTAATTTTAGTTTTGAAAATCAATCCAAAAGTAGCCTATTGCAACTAATCTCTTATTTTTGCTGTTAGAAACCGAGAAACTTCCTAATCGTATGCGACCATTTCTACTATTATTTTTATTATCCATTTTTAGTTATCACTTGGCTTTTTCTTTTAATGACAATCGAAAAAATCAAGAAAAGTATGGTATTCAAATCAAAAAAGCTACGGATGAAATCCGTTTAGATGGCAAATTAGAAGAGGCCTCTTGGCAAGAAGCTGATGTAGGCAGTAATTTTGTGCAGAAAAACCCAAAACCGGGTGAAAAAGCAGTACTTCACACCGAATTTAAGTTAACCTACGACGATAATTTTTTATACATTTCTGCTACTTGCATGGATACGCCCAATCATATTATATCCACCATGAAACGAGATATAGGCTTTTGGGATGGCGACAATATTGGAGTAGTTTTAGATCCATTAAATGAAGCTACAACTGGTTTTATGTTCGGCACCAATCCAGCAGGCGTGCAAACAGATGTATTATTAGGTGGAGGAACTGGTCGAGAACATTATAAAGGCGAATGGGACAACCGTTGGTTCGTAGAAACCCATATTCACCATGATAGATGGACCGTAGAAATGGCCATTCCATTTAAAACCTTACGATATGAAACCGATAGAACCACTTGGGGCATCAATTTTTTCAGAAATGATAAAAAGAATAATCGGCAGGATGTCTGGGCAGCTATCCCACGACAATTTTGGTTCATTGATCTTGGGTACACAGGTCGTTTAGAATGGGATGCTGCACCCAAAAAAGTAAATGGCAATATTTCCGTTATCCCATATATAAACACTAATACTTTCAAGGATTTTACAGATAATTCTAATAATCAAAATGGTTTTGATGTTGGGGTAGATGCCAAAATTGCATTATCTCCTTCGCTTAATCTAGATTTAACCGTCAACCCAGATTTCTCTCAAGTCGAAGTAGATCAACAAATCACCAATCTAACTCGATTCAGTATTTTTTTACCAGAAAGGCGTACCTTTTTTATAGAAAATAGTGATATATTTTCAAATTTTGGTATTCCTCCCGTACGTCCATTTTTCTCTCGGCGCATTGGTTTAGATGGATCGGGTCAAGCCGTCCCTATTGCTTTCGGCGCTCGTTTAACGGGAAATGTTACAAGTAGCACTAGAATTGGCATCATGAATGTACAAACCAAAGCCAATGACGGTCAGTTTGGGCAAAATTATACAGCTGCTGCTTTTAACCAAAGAGTGTTTGGCCGCTCTTCTATCAAAGGCATGTTTGTCAATCGACAAGCCTATAACGAAGGGGAGTTTGTTGGGAACGATTATAATCGCAATGCGAGTTTAGAATTTTCCTATCAAAGTTCCAATGGGATATGGCAAGCATGGTCGGGTTTTCATAAAAGTTTTAAGCCTGATGTTTCAGGAGATAATAATTTTTCTTCCATAGGTGGTGCTTACAATGGAGATGTTTTTTCAGCCGTAGTAGATTGGACAAGAGTTGGTACAGAGTATTTTGCAGATATTGGGTTTCTTAATTTTGTCAATAACTTTGATGCTAGTAGAGATACGACCATTAGGCTAGGTTTTAATAATATCTTTTTGCCATTAAGCTTGACCTTTATCCCAGAAAACAGCAGCACTATCAATCGGCATCAATTAGAACTAGAATCTTATTTAAGGCTCGATCCCGATTATGATTTTGTAGAAAGAGGACACGAATTTGAATACGGCATAGAATTTAAAAACAGCAGCAGCTTCTTTTTTCAAGCAGCTAATACGGTAATCGATTTACGGTATCCATTTGCTTTTACAGATGGTGAACCATTACCAGTTGATCGGTATTCCGCTAACAGGTTAGGCATTGGCTATGACTCTGATGAGCGCAAAAAGTTATCTTATGGCATCGGCATCAGTACTGGCGGGTTTTATAATGGCACCCTCCATCAAGTCGAATTCGGTATAGAATATCGGCAACAACCCTGGGGTAATTTTGGATTAGATATAGAATACAATAGATTAAAGTTTCCTGCTGAATTTGGCGAAGAAACTATTTGGGCATTCAGTCCCAAAATAGAAATCAATTTCAATCGAAATCTTTTCTGGACCACTTTCCTACAATATAATACGCAAGCAGATAATTTTAATATCAATAGTCGATTTCAATGGCGGTTTGCACCGATGTCTGACCTATTCCTAGTATGGACAGATAATTACGCAGTAGAAAATTTTGGCGTAAAAAATAGATCTTTCGTTTTGAAGGTAAATTATTGGTTGGTGCTTTAACCAATCATTCACTTATTTGCTGATTGAATAATGAAACATAATAATTTAAAATGACGTTTTGTTGGAAGGTTTTAATGTGGAGAATGTGAGGTTTATCATTTTCTATATTGACAAGTTTTTTAGACTTTTCAGTAGCGGAGCTATAAATAAAATATTCACAATCAAAGATTTATAAAAAATACTTAGTTATGAAAAATTTTGCTTTAATTGGTGCAGCAGGTTATATAGCTCCAAGACATATGAGGGCTATTAAAGATACCCAAAATCAATTGATTGCAGCTATGGATAAATTTGATAGTGTTGGAATCATAGATAGCTATTTCCCAGAAGCAAGTTTTTTTACAGAATTTGAACGCTTTGACCGCCATATTGACAAACAAAGAAGAAAAGGTAATAAAGTAGACTATGTAAGTATTTGTACCCCCAATTATTTACATGATGCACATATCAGATTTGGTTTAAGAAATCAAGCAGATGTTATTTGTGAAAAACCCTTAGTCTTGAATCCTTGGAATGTAGATGCCCTAGCACAAATAGAAAAAGAAACAAGCAAAAAAATCTGGAATATTCTTCAATTACGACATCATAAAGCTATTTTAGATTTAAAAACTAAGATTGATAATGGTCCTGCTAATAAAATTTATGATGTAGATTTATCTTATTTCACTTCTAGAGGTCAATGGTATCACCACTCTTGGAAAGGAGATAAATCCAAATCGGGCGGAATTGCCACTAATATTGGGGTACATTTTTATGATATGTTGACTTGGATATTTGGGCCTGTTAAAAGAAATATTGTTCATTTACACGAAGCAGATAGAGCTGCAGGATATTTAGACCTAGAAAAAGCTAGAGTGAGATGGCTGCTCAGCATCAATTATGATTATGTTCCTGAGCAAGCTAAAGCGGCAGGGAAGAGAACTTATCGTTCCATTATGGTAGAAGGGGAAGAAATTGAATTTAGTACAGGGTTCACAGATTTGCATACGACTTCTTATGATGAGATTCTTAAAGGGAATGGGTATGGCATCCAGGATGCTCGTCGGTCTATTGAATTGGTGCATGATATTCGGAATGCTACGCCTGTGGGGTTGCAGGGGGATTATCATCCTTTGTTGAGGAGAAAAAATAAAACAGTACCTATAGGATAATTATTTATCATAGTATTCTTTCTTTAATAAAACTATAAATTATATTTTTTGAACGTTGATATTACCATTGTTGGAGCTGGCATTATTGGTTTAAGTACTGCTTATCAGCTAAAAAAACAAATGCCTACACTTAAAATTGCAATTTTAGAAAAGGAATCCGCTATAGCCCTTCATCAAACTGGCAATAATAGCGGTGTCATTCATTCTGGGATTTATTATAAACCAGAATCTGAAAAAGCTAAAAATTGTATCGCAGGTTATAGCAAAATGCTTGATTTCTGTAAAGAACAACAAATTCCTTATAATCTTTGTGGAAAAATAATTGTCGCCAAAAATGCAGGTGAAATAAAAGATATGGAATTGGTTTATCAACGAGGGATAGATAAAGGAATGAAAGATTTATCTATTTTAGATCAGCAAGGAATCAAAGAAATTGAACCCAATATTGAAGGATATAAGGGGATTCATGTTCCACAGGCCGGAATAGTTGATTATAAACTAGTAGCAAAAAAAATAGCAGAATTATTAAAAAATCAGGGTTGTCAATTTTTTTTTGGGGAAACCTTGCAGAATGTTAATAAAGCAACTAACAGCTTAATAATAACTAGCACCAATAAAAAATTTGAAACCAAGTCGTTAATCAATTGTGCCGGTTTATATTCAGACAAAATAGCTAAGCTTACAGATTTTGAAATCAATTATAAAATAATTCCTTTTAGAGGGGAGTATTATAAGTTAGCGGTAAAGCATAATGAACTTATAAAAGGATTGGTATATCCTGTACCAAATCCCAATTTGCCTTTTTTAGGGGTTCATTTAACAAAAAAGATGGATGGCTCTATAGAAGCTGGTCCAAATGCAGTTTTAGCTTTCAAAAGAGAAGGATATAGACTAACGGATTTCAATCTAACAGAATTTTCAGAAACGTTGATGTATAGAGGCTTTCATAAATTGGCTACTAAATATACCTCTGTAGGGCTTAAGGAAATGTGGCGATCAATGTCAAAAAGAAAGTTTTTAAACGAATTAAGAGATTTTGTCCCCAGTTTAAAAATGCAAGATATTACCTATAAGGGGGCTGGTGTTAGAGCGCAAGCCTGTGATAAAGAAGGTAATCTTTTAGATGATTTCCTTATTTTGAAAAATGAAAATATTATTAATGTTTGTAATGCTCCTTCACCAGCAGCAACAAGCTGTTTTGCTATAGGAGATACTATAGCAAACTTATGTTTGAATCAAAAAAAGGAAATAAATAACGTCAATTAGTAAGCGAAACAAAGCTTATAAATTAAAAATTGATATGAAGAAATGTAAAGTAGTGATAGTCGTTGGGACACGACCAAATTTCATTAAAATCACTCAATTTGAAAAAGAATTTAATCAATTCGGAGATTTTTTTGATTATAAGCTAGTACATACAGGTCAGCATTATGACCAGAATATGTCTCAAGTATTTTTTGGTCAATTAGGTTTAAAAAAACCAGATGTTACCCTAAATGTAAAAGGTAAAACACCTGCGGAACAAATTGGTACAATTATTATCAAATTAGATGAATTCTTTAGTGAGTTTCAACCTGATTTAGTCGTAGTAGTTGGAGATGTAAATTCTACTATGGCAGCAGCAGTAGCAGCCAATAAAAGAAACATTAAATTGGCTCATTTAGAAAGTGGATTAAGAAGTCATGACCGTGAAATGCCAGAAGAAATTAATAGAATTCTAACTGACAATATCACCAATGAATTCTACGTAACAGAGCAGAGCGGTTTAGATAATCTACATGCAGAAATCAAAAGAAAAGCAAATATTCATTTTGTAGGCAATACAATGATTGATACACTAGTTGCTTTTGATAAAGAAATTCAAGCAGATAGTATATTAGAAGAAATCAATGCTAAAGAGAAGGAATATGCCTTAATGACCATGCACCGTCCTAGAAATGTAGATACCAAAGACGCTTTAAGGAAAATGTTAGATGTGATTGAACATATAACCAATTATACCAAATTGGTTTTCCCAATACACCCTAGAACATCAAATAGTCTTAAAAAACATGGATTATACGACATCTTAACAAATAATAAATCGATAACTTTAACTAAGCCATTAGGCTATTTAGCTTTTCAAAAATTAATAGCTTGTAGTAAATTTGTTGTGACGGATAGTGGTGGCATTCAAGAAGAGACGACTTTCCGCCAAATTCCTTGTTTAACCTTACGTCCTAATACAGAACGACCAGTAACGGTAACAGTTGGAACAAACGAGTTAGTCCCTTTTGACCCACAAGTAATTGGCTCAAAGATTGAGGCCATACATACTGGTACTTATAAAACTGGAGCGATACCTAAATTTTGGGATGGCAAAGCTACACAAAGAATTGTTCAGGTAATCCATGAGCAATCCCTAACAATTGATAGCCCCGCAGAAATCGAAGCATAGTCATTCACTAAATAATATTTCATTTTGATTCAAGCAGTTGTACGAAAAGGTAAAGTTGTCGCAGAAAAAGTACCCAGTCCAAATGTATCTAAGGGTTCTCTATTAATAAAGGTAGTTAACAGTTGCATATCTGTAGGGACAGAATTTTCGAGTGTCTCAGATACAGGTAAATCCTTAATAAAAAGAGCACTAGAACAACCAGAGCAAGTTAGAACTGTACTTGAATTTGCAAGAAATAATGGTCTAGTCAAAACAATTGCGAGGGTGAGAGGCACTTTAGATGGTGGCAAACCTACTGGTTATTCTATAGCTGGTGTTGTAATTGGTATAGGAGAAGGTGTTAAGGGGTATGAAATTGGTGATGCGGTAGCGGCTGCCGGTGCAGGAATCGCCAATCATGCAGAATTGGTAGATGTTCCAGTCAATTTAACAATGAAAATGCCGAAAGGTATGGATTTCACCCATGCCTCAACAGTAACTTTAGGAGGGATTGCCATGCAAGGAGTTAGAAGAAGTGATCTTAGATTTGGAGAAATTTGTGTAGTAGCTGGGGCAGGGATTCTAGGTCTATTAGCTCAGCAAATGCTTCAATTATCGGGTATTAGAACGATTGTAACAGATTTAGATAACAATCGTTTAGCAATAGCAAAGGAATTAGGAGCTGAAATGGTCCTTAATCCCATAAATGACGATGTTGTTAAGGCAGTAGAAGGGTTAACTGGTGGTTATGGAGCAGATGCTGTATTATTTACCGCAGCCACTTATAGTAGTAAACCACTTTCGCAAGCATTTAAAATGTGCAAACGGAAAGGAAAAGTCGTTTTAGTAGGTGTTTCAGGGATGGAAATAAAGCGGGGAGATATTTATCAAAAAGAATTGGATTTCCTAATTTCTACTTCTTATGGTCCTGGACGATATGATAATAATTACGAAGGTAAAGGTTTAGATTATCCATATGCTTATGTCAGATGGACAGAAAATCGAAATATGACAGAATATCTTCGATTAGTTCATACTGGTAAAATTAATATAGATAAATTAATTGACGCGACTTACCCCATTGAAAAAGTTGAAGAAGCCTTTGCTAGTTTAAGTCCTAAAGAAGGAGTAAAACCAATTATCACTATACTAGATTATGGCAAGATAGATACCACAAAGTTATCGGGTTTGACGCTATCAGGTAAAAAGGTCAGCGCCAATCCGAAATACAAAAAAGTATCAAAAGATATTATCCAAGTAGCCTTAGTAGGTGCAGGAGGTTTCGCGACCGGGATGCATTTACCTAATATGAAATCCTTGTCCGGTCAGTTCAAATTAAAAGCAGTAGTCAATCGTACTGGACAAAAAGGAAAAGCAGTCGCACAACAGTATGGAGCTGCTTATGCAACCACAGATTTTGAAGAAGTATTGAATGATTCAGATGTTGATTTAGTGTTAATTTCTACTAGGCATGATAGTCATGCAGACTATGCATTACGAGCGTTACAAGCAGGAAAGCACGTATTTGTAGAGAAGCCATTAGCCATTAATCAAGAAGAATTAGATTCGATTAAAAGTTTCTATGAGAAGGGAACCGAAGAAAAACCACTTCTAATGGTTGGCTTTAATAGAAGATTCAGTAAGTACGCTCAAGAAATAAAAAAACATACAGACAAAAGAATCAATCCATTATTTATACATTATCGAATGAATGCAGGATTTATTCCATTAGATCATTGGGTACATGAAGATGGTGGTCGTATCATTGGCGAAGGTTGTCATATTATTGATATGATGAATTTTTTGACAGGTAGTAAAATCAAAAGCATTAGTAGCGAAAAATTAGGTCCTAATAATACTCGATTTAGTGCCGATGACAATCGTTCTATTGTTTTAAAATACGAAGATGGCTCAGTTTGTACGATTCATTATTTCGCCGTAGGCAGTAAGAAAATGGCGAAAGAGTATATGGAAGTTCATTTTGACGAAAAGACCATAACCATGGAAGATTATAAAAGCTTGGAAGGGTTTGGTATAAAAGTCAAAAATGTAAGTTCTTCGATCAGTCAAAAAGGACAATTAGAAGAACTAAGTTTTCTATACAATACCTTAAAAGGAAAAAGCAAAGACTGGCCTATTGCTTTATGGGATATGGTTCAGACTACGGAGATTAGCTTTGTTATCGCTCAAAAATAAACCACCATCAAAGAAGATGAATATTAAAAAATATACAAAAAAATAATGTTTAAATTTTTCAAGTACTCCTCAAACTAGATTGACTAATTATATGAATAATGGACATTTACAAAAAAACATCACCTCCGTCAAAAACGATGGTTTTCACAATTGAACAAAAAATTATAGAGAATTGACAAGTTTATCAAGCTTACACAAGTAGTTGACACTTTTAAATTGAAAATTGAAAAATCATACTACTATACATCAACATGTTGTTAGAAAAAAAACGGATAAAAAATTATAAAAAAAGCGGAAGAAAGCATAATTATGTTTTTCACCAAAAAGATAAAAAATGCTACTTCCACTAAAAGATGAAATTACAATTTTTTTTCAAAACAAGAAGACCATGTCGTACAAAATTTACTAATATGTACCCAAGGCATCTATGCTGCGAAGACGACAAATTTAAATGAAGTCAAAAACCACTTGGGGATTATACTAGGGAATCAAAAGACGACAAAACCAGAATCAAACTATCAGCGTTTAATCCGATTTTTCAATATTTCAGATGAAGAAAAATCAGATTTAATCAAGAGTTTATTATTGTTAGGTTTCTACCTGTTAAAATTAAAAGGTAGAAACCCAAGATACCTAGCCTTAGATGGTACCAGTTGGGAATACGGCTTAAAGAAAATTCATTTATTAACCCTCAGTATCGTGATAAATGGAGTGAGTATCCCAATATAGTGGGAGGACTTGGATAAAAAAGGGACAAGTAATTTTGGTGAGCGCAGCAGCCTAATGAAAAAGGCTTTAAGTATCTACGATTTAGAAGGGATGATACTATTAGCAGATAGAGAATATATAGGAGAAGAGTGGTTTAAATATTTGAAAGACAGTAAGATAGGATTTGTTATTCGTTTAAAAAAAGGCATATATAAGGACTATATAGACAGTCAACGAACAGGAAATGACAAGCGCTATAAGCATCAGAAATGGCGCTATATTGGAATGCAGCGGGAGGCAGAAAAGCAGCAATATAGAAATTGTGGGGTCGCAAAGAGAATAAAAATATTGGGAGAGGCTTATACTTTTGTAATTTTTAAAAACCCAAAAAAAGACGCAGAAGAACCATTAGTTTATTTTCTATCGACTTTGACCAAAAAGAAAAAAGTGGTTACAGCTTATCCCATTAGATGGAGTATAGAAACCTGTTTTAAACACTTAAAGTCAAATGGATTTAATTTGGAATCTTTGAATTTTAAGAAAAGTGAGAAGATAAAATTAATGATGGGCATCGTGGTTTTTCTCTACATCTTATATATAGATGAAGGATGGCTACAATACAAAACGACCAAGAAAGGTGATTGGAAAAAATATGCAGATGGTACGGTCAATTTGGCTATTTCTGTTTTCAGGAAAGGTCGTTCCTATTTGACAGGAAAGATTTATAATTTAAAATCTTTCTTAAATCACCTAGAGTTACTAATTAAAAAAGGAAATCGACCTAGCTGGGTGAGAAAAAAACAAGGCTCTTGATACCCAACGGGGTGATGGACGGAAAACGCTCATTTTTGTAGCAATAAAGGTGTTTTTAAAGCTTAAAATCGCTATAAATCATAGTTTTTGTAGATAAAAGTAAAGTTGTACCTACTTCATTTTTGTTATCACCCCGTTGGGTTATAAGAGCCAAAAACAATTTACTAGAATTACATAACCTGCTATTAATCAGTTAATTGGCAGAACTATTTTTTCTAACAATAAACTGATGTATAGTAGTATGTTGAAAAATATAGTAAATTGATTATTTGTTTGATTATCAGTTAGATATATCTGAAAATTCTATTTTTAAATTTTGATTTTTAGGTTGTATATTTTTAACTAAAAAATTAACAAAAGTGTCAGCTACTTCGGTAAACTTGTCAAATTATTTATATAAATAATCATAAAAATTGAATTTCGCAGTTAAAATACTTAATCACTTATCTAATAATCCTTACTCTAATGCCCTTAAAAACGTTAGAACGCTATTAGATTATGATCAAAAACGGCGTTCTTTTGCAATGCTCTTATTATTAATTAGCAATGCTTTTATTGATGTTTTTGGTTTAGCCTTTTTAATTCCAATCACAAAAATAGCTTTAGAACCATCTTTAATTGAAACAAATGAGTGGGTTACCTGGAGTTATCATCTTCTTCTTTCCTCATCTCACATTAATTTTTTACTTAAATTATCTTTACTTTTATTGCTAGTATTTATTATTAAAAATACTTTTAGCCTTATAGTTTTATATATTCAATCTAAATTTGCTTTTAATATAGCATTAAGAATTGGGCAGAAACAATTTCAATTTTTCATCGAACAAGGCTTCTTACATATAAAGTCTGTCGATGCCGGTCATAAAATTTATAATATTGCAAACATCCCCTATTTATTTGCGGTTAACTATCTACTGCAACTATTAATATTTACTACAGAGTTTATCGTAGTTTGTATTATTTTTGTTGGATTGTTATGTTATAGCCCTCCTCTTTTATTTATCACATTATTATTAGTGATACCTACCTTCATATTAATTTATAGCATTTCCAAAAATACTGTTAAAAGATTAGGGAACGAAAGAAATATTATCTATCCAAGGCTTCATTCTTTTATACTAGAATCATTGGATGCTTATGAAAATATCAAGCTAAGTAATAATGAACAGAAATATTTAGAAGGATTCTCTACTGAACAAAAAAATTTAAACCGTATAGATGTTTTACTCCAAGGAATATTTCAAAACTTATCTCAAAAATCGAATGAGATAATAATGGGATGTGGTTTTGTTGGCATTTTCGCATTTGCCTATTTTTTCCCAAATTATGAAGCATCCATGATTACCATTTTCGCAATTTTCGGGGGAGCAGCAATTCGTGTAATGCCCTCTTATAATAAGATGATGAATGCGCTTATAATCATAAAAAATCATGCCTATTTAATAGACGTTCTTAAACCTATCGAAAATAAAAAACTTTATACGTTTCCTTCTGTGAGCAAATTAAATTTTGACAAAACAATACAGTTAAAGGA
Source organism: uncultured Saprospiraceae bacterium (assembly GCA_964644655.1). Lineage (GTDB taxonomy): Bacteria > Bacteroidota > Bacteroidia > Chitinophagales > Saprospiraceae > JAFMDF01. The sequence continues at coordinate 25,762 of CAZXYA010000002.1, forward strand.
TATTAGTTATAACTATCCTAAAGATACCAAGTGCGTTCTAGACCAATTATCTTTAACTATTAAAAAAGGGGAAACTATTGGTTTTATAGGTGAATCAGGCTCAGGAAAGACTACACTTATTCATTTAATCTTAAGGTTTTTAACGGAAACTGAAGGTTCACTTTTAGTAGATGGAATTCCCATCAATCAAGAGAATGAAGCAGCCTTTCAAAAAAATATTGGTTTTGTCCAGCAAAATGTTTTTATTAAAAACGGTACAATAACAGAAAATATAGCTTTTGGTGAAAGCCCAGAAAAAATAAATATAGAAAAACTGCAAAAAGCTATCGACCAAGCAATGCTCAAAACCTTTGTCAATGAAAACCCTAAAGGTTTATCTATGCAATTAGGAGAAAATGGAGCCCGTCTTTCTGGTGGACAAAAACAAAGAATTGGAATAGCTCGAGCATTATATAAAGATGCAGACATATTAATTTTTGACGAGGCTACTAGCGCATTGGATATGGATACGGAAAAAGTCATTTCATCTTCCATAGCTAAATTAGCCCAACTAGATAAAACCATATTAATTATAGCACATAGGATAACAACCTTAAATAGCTGTGATAGAATATATGATATGAAAAATGGAAAAATAGATAAGACATATAGTTATACAGAATTATTTGAAGAAAAATTAATTGAATAAATATTAAACCTTAAATTTTTAGTCTTTATTTTATTTTACAAAGAGTGATAAAAGTTTAATCTACACATTAAGTGACTTTATTTTGCTCTTATTCCACGTTAAAAAAGTTCATTAAATTATTACATTTTTAGCGTCTTGAATAGGCACAAACTGAAATCATGTATTGATTACTTAATTTATTTCTGCTCTTTCCTTGAGGTATTTAAAGAAAAAAATTACAAAAAAATTATTAATGACATTGAAAAACAGTAGAATTCTCGTAATTGGCGGAGCAGGTTTTATTGGTGCTTTTGTAGTTAAAGAATTATTAAAAGAGGATATAAAGGAAGTTATTATTTATGATAATTTCGCTAGGGGAAATATGGATAACTTAACAGAAGCATTACAAGACAATAGATGTTCTATCTTTGACCTAGGAGGTGATATTCGGGATACAGATGTACTAGATGCAGCTATGCAAGGAGTTGATTATGTATTTCATCTAGCAGCAATGTGGTTGTTACATTGTAAAGATTTTCCTAGAACAGCTTTTAATGTAAATATAGGAGGAACATTTAATGTATTAGAAGCTTGCGTTAAGAATAAGGTAAAGAAATTAGTTTCTTCTTCTTCTGCTTCTGTATATGGAGATGCGGTAGAATTACCTATGACAGAAAACCACCCTTTTAATAATAAAAACTTTTATGGTGCTAGTAAAATAGCTGGAGAAGCCATGTGTACTGCTTTTAATGACAGGTATGGTTTAGAAATTATTGGTTTGAGGTATATGAATGTATATGGACGGGGGCAAGATCAAACCGCTGCCTATACAGGAGTAGTTCCAATTATGTTAAATAAAATAGAAGCAGGAGAATCTCCGACTATTAACGGTGACGGTAGCCAAGCTTATGATTTTATTTATGTAGAAGACGTAGCTAGATGTAATGTAGCGGCTGCTAAAAGTGATGTTCCGTTTGGTTTTTATAATGTTGGTACAGAGGTTCAAACTTCCATCAAAACTCTATGTGAAACAATCTTGAAATTAAAAGACTCCGACTTAAAAGTAAAATATCGACCTTATTCAGAAAATGATGCTAGAGCATTGGTTCAAAACAGAATTGGATCAAGAAAAAAAGCAGAAGAGGAATTAGGTTTTGTTTATACGTATGGTTTAGAGGAGGGCCTTCAAAAACTGATTGAATGGAGAATTGAAACTGGTATTGATAAACCTAAATACACAACTGTTTAATCCATTAATAATGAATATTTTAGTAAAAAGAACCATCCATATTGCTCAGCCATGTACAGGGGAAGAAGAGTGGCAAGCAGTAAAAGAACCAATTATGTCTGGTTGGCTCACCTCTGGACCAAAAGTCAGAGAATTTGAGCGTCTATTTGCAGAAAGGCATAAAGTCAAACATGCAATAGCCGTAACCAGTTGTACAACTGCTTTACATTTAGCCTTAGCCACACTAGGTATCAAAGAAGGAGATGAGGTTTTAGTACCGGCTTTCACTTGGGTTTCTACAGCCAATGCTGTTCTTTTTTGCAACGCTACTCCAGTCTTTGTTGATGTAAATCCAAAAACGTTCAATATTGACCCTAAAGATATAGCTCATCGGCTAACAGAACGAACAAAAGCAATTATCCCTGTTCATTTATTTGGTTTATGTGCAGATATGGATGCTATTCGGGCTGCAGCTCCCAACCTCCCAATTATTGAAGACGGCGCTTGTGCAGCAGGTGCAGCATATAATGGTATTCCTGCAGGTGGATTAGGTGATTTTGGTTGTTTTTCCTTTCACCCGAGAAAATCTGTTACTACAGGTGAAGGAGGAATGGTCACCACTAATAATGACGTTTTTGCAGAAAAGATGCAAATATTAAGAAATCATGGTGCTTCCGTATCAGAGGAAATGCGTCATTTAGGGGCAAAACCTTATTTGTTACCAGATTTTGATGTCATGGGGTTCAATTTTAGGATGACAGATTTGCAAGGAGCAATGGGTATTGTGCAATTGAGTAAATTGGATAAATTCATTGATGAAAGAGAAGTTTGGGCACAATATTATGCAAAAGAATTAGAAAGTGTAGATTGGCTCAGAACGCCCGTAAGTTTGGAGGGCTACAAAAACGGTTGGCAATCTTATCCTTGTTTTGTAGATGAGACCAAAGCACCTTATACAAGAAATGAAATTATGGAAATTTTGCAAGGAAAAGGAGTAAGTACTCGACCGGGTACTCATGCTGTTCACATGCTTAACTTTTATGCAGAGAAATATAATATCAAGCCTGAGGATTATCCAGGAGCACAAGCATCTAACGATTACTCCATGGCCATTCCTTTACATAATCGGATGAGTAAAGAAGATTATGATTATGTCATTGAAGCTATAAAAAGTATTGATTAATGTGTGGAATTGCTGGAATTTTCAATCTAAGTGAACAACCTGTTTCTCTTAATCTAATTCAAGAAATAACTAGAGAATTAAGTCATAGAGGGCCAGATGATGAAGGTTTCTATACTGATAATTATCTAGCCCTTGGCCATCGAAGGTTATCTATACTTGATACTAGTTCTAGAGGTAGGCAGCCAATGATGTCAAAAGATGGTCAATGGATATTAGTCTTTAATGGTTGCATCTATAATTTTTTGGAACTAAAACTTGAATTACAAGCCAAAGGGCATCAATTCGTTTCAGGTACAGATACAGAAGTAATCGTAGAAGGTTTATCAGCTTATGGTCCTTCCTTCTTTGAAAGATTAAATGGAATGTTTGCATGTGGAGCTTGGAATGTGGTGAAAAAAGAATTGGTTATTAGTAGAGACCGATATGGCGTTAAGCCTTTATATTATTGGTTTGAGAACAAAACCTTAGTTTTTGCCTCAGAAATAAAATCAATCATCAAACATCCAAGGTATAATATAGGCGTTAACCTTGAAGCATTAAATGAGTACTTCTCCTTTCAAAATTTATTCAAATACCACACCCTATTTAAGGGAGTACATATGCTTCCACCAGCTAATACTGTAATAATTAACAAAAATACTTCTGTACTCAAGCATCATTCTTGGTGGGATTATGATTTTAGCCAACCTGATGAAAAAATGTCATTTGAGGAAGCTAAGGAAGAAACTATTCGCCTTTTCAAGCAAGCCGTAACAAGACAAATGATAGCAGATGTTCCTGTTGGATCTTATTTATCAGGTGGCATGGACTCTGGCTCTATAACCGCAGTAGCGTCTACTCATGTACCTAGATTATCTACTTTTACATGTGGTTTTGATATGTCTTCAGTTACTGGTATTGAAGCCAATTATGATGAAAGAAGAGATGCCGAACTAATGGCAAATCACTTCAAAACGGAACATTTCGAACAAGTGATGAATGCAGGGGACATCAAATGGTCGCTTCCAAGAGTTGTTTGGCATTTAGAAGACCTCAGGGTTGGAATGAGTTATCCTAATTATTATATTAGTAGGTTAGCTTCTAAATTTGTTAAAGTTTGTTTACAAGGAACTGGTGGAGACGAATTATTTGGTGGATATCCATGGAGATACTATAAAGTCTTTCATTCCTTAAATCAAAAAGAATTTTTTAATAATTATTACGGATTTTGGCAACGCCTAGTCCCGAATGAAGACAAAGCCTTACTGTTTCAAAAATCGGTATTAAAAAATATTTCTATTGATAATCCAAGAAAAGTATTTGAAAGAGTATTTACTTTTAATAAAAAATTAAAGTATGATACACCAGAGGCACACATACAAAATAGCCTTTATTTCGAAATAAAAACTTTTCTACCTGGTTTATTATTGGTTGGTGATAAATTGGCGATGGCAAATGGTTTAGAGGAACGGTTTCCGTTTTTAGATGATGATTTAGTTAAGTTTGCGCAGAAAATACCTGTTCGACATAAGTTAGGGAATCTCAAAAATGAAATAAAGCAGTTGGATGAGAATACTCCAGGTAAAAAATTTAAAGCTTATAGAGAATTTAAAGATGGAAAAAGTGTATTAAGAAAAGCAATGACTTCTATAATTCCAGAGAAAATAATAAATCGGAAAAAACAAGGGTTTTCTGCTCCAGATGAATCATGGTATAGAGGAGAAAACGCAGCGTATGTAAAACAATTATTACTTAACAAAAAAAATGTATCTTCTGAATTTATTAATCCTGATTATGTAAGACAAACGGTGGACGAACATATTAATAAAAAAATTAACCATCGTTTAAGAATCTGGTCATTTATGAATTTTGAATGGTGGTGTCGGTTATTTTTAAATGGAGAAAAAATCAATTAAGTGAAAATTAAAGAACTTCCCTTTTTCTATAAAGCTCATACTAAGCCAGATAATGGAGGAGAATCACATATCTTACCATTTAATCTTTATTATGATGATAAACTAAAAATGTTTCGTCAAAAGTCATATCCCAAATTAAATTCAACCCTTAAGAAAGTTTATGAAGAAGGTACCTTAGTAGATGGCTCTTTATCCAGTGAGTCAGGAAAAGTTTATCTTGAAAAAATACTAGATTTTGTTTTATCTACTATAGATGTTAAGGGAAAAAAAATTTTAGACGTTGGTTGTGGAGACGGAACAATGCTAATTGCATTAAATAAACAAGGTGCTAATACAATTGGTATAGAACCAGGTAGTCACAAAAAAAATAGTGATATCGGAAACATTCCAATTATTAGAGACTTCTTTCCTTCAAAGAAAATTAATAATAAGTTCGATCTTATTTTCAGTTATGGAGTTCTAGAGCACATTGAAAATTTTGATAATTTTATAAGTGGCTTAAAAAAAACAATAAAACCTGATGGAAAAATAGTGATATGTGTACCTAATTGTGAAGTTTTTTTAGAGCATGGTGACGTATCAATATTTATTCATGAACATTTTAATTACTTTACAAGAGAGAGTCTTAAAAAAGTCATGCATGAAAATGATCTATATATTGAAAAAATAGAAATCATTGAAGGTATGATATGTTCAGTCATTACACCAAGTTCTAAATTTCCAAACAAAATCAACTATACGTTTAACCTTCATGGATTTGATGATAGTATGGTTTATTATCATGATAAAATTCAAAATATTTTTAACTCCTACCAGACTAAGGATATAGCTATTTATGTTCCAGCTAGAGCTTTGAATATATTATTCCAATTAGGCTATAACAACCCAAGATTAATAGATGATAATACCCAAGTATACCAAAAATTCCTACCCTTTTTCTCCAATTCCATAGAAAACTTCAATGATTTACTTAAGACTCCACCAGAATGTCTAATTATTTTTTCAAGAACTTTTGGAGATAGGATTAAGGAAAAATGTTTAAAATACGATCAGTTTTCTCAAACAAAAATTATTTCTTTAAATGAATTATAAACCATCCATTTTAGTAACTGGAGCATCAGGTTTAGTCGGAGGTAGTTTGAGTAATTTTCTAAAAAAAAAAATTTAAATTTTTATTCTACGTATTATTCCTCCAAAACAAATAATAATAGTTCAATCAAAATAGATCTCGAAAAAGAAGAATTGCCCTTAAAAGGAATTGATATAATAATTCATTGCGCAGCAGTAATGCCTAGAAAAACCAATAATTATTTAGAAATAGCTGAAAAAAACAAAAAAATTGATAGAAATATAATAAAGTTTGCCAAAAAAAATAACTCTAAATTAATTTATATCTCTGGTACTTCATTATATGGGGATAAAATAAAGAAGGAAGTAAAAGAAAATCAAGTTTTAGATATTGGTAGTAACCAATATTTCGCACAGAAAAAATATTCTGAAAATTTGTTTTTAAAGGAATTAGAGACATCTACTATTTTAAGGATATCTGCCCCCTATCATCCTAGTATGAAAGCAAATACTGTTTTAAAAATATTTATTACAAGAGCTTTTAAAAATCAAGATTTGTACTATTATGGAAAAGGAAATCGAGTACAAGATTTTACTCATACCCATGATATCGCAAATGCAATACTAAAAAATATAAAGAATACTAAAATTAAGGGTATTTATAATATTGCCTCTGGTACACCTATCAGTATGAAAAATTTAGCCCATCTGATTGTAAAAAAAATGCCAAATTGTACTAGTAAAATACTGCCTATAGGAAAACCTGATCCACAAGAAGATTACAGGGCTTTTTTTAATATTTCTAAGGCCAAAAAAAACTTAAATTGGATTCCAAAAATAACTATAGAGAATGGAGTTATTAATTGGATAAAAAACTTAAATTGAAGAAAATTGGAGTTATATCAGATATACATGGGAATATAAATGCATTAGAGAACTGCTATAAGGAGTTAAAGAATGAATATGTAAATGAGATTTATTTTCTTGGAGACGCAATAGGCTATTTACCAGAAGGTTATGAATGCTTCCAATTCTTACAAAAAAATAAAATAAAATGCATAAAAGGGAATCATGAAGAAATGTTCTTAGGAAATTTATCTATAAAACCATCCAGTAGAGAAATCTATAAATTATACAAATTACAGGAAAAATTTTCACCACTTGATAAAGAAATTTTAGAAACCTGGGGTAATAAAATATCTTTTAATTATCAAAATTTAAAATATGCCTTAGTACATGGAAGTCCCAATGATCTAACCAATGGATATATATACCCTGATACTAATTTATCCAAATTTGAAAACAGTGAATATGATTTTATTTTTTGTGGACACACACATCGTCCGTTTATTAAATCTCATAAAGGTAAACTTTTTATCAATGTTGGTTCTGTCGGTCTACCAAGAGACGTCGGAAATTTATCTAGTTTTGTAATAGCTGATTTAACTTCAAATAAAATAGAAATTAGAAGATTAGAAATCAAAAAACATATTATTAAAAGTTATAAAGAAGACATTAACGTACACATTTCCGTCAAAAATCTTTTTGACAGAAAAAATGATAAGAAAAAATAAAACAAGCAAAATATGAATATATTAATTACAGGAGTAGGCGGTGGCGGACATGGAGCTCAAATTTTAAAAGCTTTACGTTTATCAAAAAACAAGTACAGAATAATAGGTACAGACATGACAAAAATAAGTAAGGGTCTATCAGTAGTAGACAAATCTTATATTGTTCCCCCTGCCAAATCTCCAGATTATTTAGACACAATTCTTTCGATTTGTAAGGATAATGATGTTAAAGCCCTATTTCACGGTTCAGAACCTGAATTAAAAGTGATGAGTGATAATAGGCAAAGAATAGTCCAAGAAGGCATTTTTTTACCCATTAATTCTAAAAAGGTAATAGATACTTGCATGGACAAATTTAAAACCATTGAATTTTTAATCGAGAATGGGTTTTCTTTCCCAAAAACAAAGAAAATAACGAATTTAAAAGACTTAGCCGAAATTGATTTTTTTCCAATAGTATTAAAACCCTCCATTGGAGGTGGTGGTTCTGCCAATATAATGATAGTCCAAAATAAAGAGGAATTATTAGCTTTCTGTCAATATTTATTAACTATCTATCCAGAATTTATTGCTCAGGAATACATTGGTACACCGGATAGTGAATATACCGCATGCGTACTAAATTCTTTAGAAGGAGAATATATAAATAGTATTGCAGTCAAAAGAATGATAATGAGTAGCCTAGGGAATAAGATAAAAATAAAAAACCGAACTACTAGAAAGGATTTAGGAAATATTTTGGCCATTAGTAGTGGAATATCTCAAGGGCAAATAGGTCGATTCTCTGAAGTAACTGAACAATGCAAAGCCATAGCATTAGCTCTAGAATCAAAAGGGCCAATTAATATTCAATTGAGATTTGTTAATAATAAGGTATACGTATTCGAAATTAATCCTCGTTATTCAGGTACTACTTCTTTACGTGCAATGGTTGGATTTAATGAGCCTGACATCATGATCCGTAAACATTTATTTCAGGAAAAAATTAGTCCTGATTTTAATTATAAAGAAGGTTATATTCTTCGAGGATTAGAGGAACAATTCATAGACAGTTAACAATGACAGAAAACCAATTTGGATTAATAAGTGAAATAGATTTTTATAATCCTTCGTCTTGGCAAAAGAAATATTTTATTACATTGGATATAGACTGGGCAGTTGATGAAGTCATTCGTTTTACTGCTAATTTATTGAATAATAATAATATAAAAGCAACATGGTTTGCAACACATGAAACCCCTATATTAAATGAACTTAGGAACAATCCACTTTTTGAATTAGGTATACATCCCAATTTCAATAAGATACTCAATGGCAATTTTGAAAATGGCAAAAATATAAATGAAATTTTTGAATTAATGTTGAAGATAGTTCCAGAAGCAAAATCATTTAGAAGTCATTCTCTAACTCAAAATACACCAATAATTAATACCGCTGCCAATAATGGGATTCAATACGATTTAAATACATTTATACCCATAACTAGTGGAATTAGAGTAGAACCTTTCAAACATACTTCTGCGATTTTCCAATTACCCCATATCTGGGAAGATGATGTCCACTATATTAATAGCTGGAATTATCAAAATATTTTAAATACAATTAAAAACTATGAAGGGCTAAAGATTTTGGATTTTCACCCCATTCATATTTTTTTGAATACAGAAAAAGAAGAGCGATATTTAAATTCTAGGAGTCTTCACAAAATACCTCAAGAACTAATAAAACACCAAAACCATAACTTTGGAACCACTTCATTTCTGTTAAAATTATTAGAGAATCATTAGGATTGTTACCTTTTGAAAATAGTGACATAAAATTTTTAAAAGGGTACAGAGCTCGATTTTAGCCATTAAAAACTGTATTTATCAGTAAGGCTAAGCATTTAATTATAATCTGATTATTTTTTACTCACACTCAAGGCTTTTCAAGGAGTGTAAACAAAGTAATTGATAATTAATCCTCAATTTTCTTTTAGAGAGAGTTAGCCCCTAAGAAATGGCTAATGTCGCGCATGGTACTCTATACTATAAAGTTATCCAAATTTTATCTCGACGGCTTCGTCACTTCGACTTGAGGAGGTTAAAAAGGGGAATAATGGGTAAAATCTGAAATTAACAGAAGTATTTCTGCAAGGATAACAAGATTTATACAAAAATATTTATGAAAATTGCAATAATAGGGCGAACAAAGTTGCTATATATGTCTGCCAGATATCTCATTAAATCAGGTCATGAAATTAAAATTATTATTACATCAAAAGCAGCAGCAGAATACGAAATTACAGAAAAAGACTTTGAAATTCTAGCCAAGGAAATAGGTGCTAAATTCATTTACACACCCAAAATCAACCAAGAAAATATTGTCAATCAAATAAAAGCATTAGGAACAATTGATTTAGGTATAAGTATTAATTATACAGGAATCATTAGTCGAAAAGTAATAAATTTATTTCCACATGGCATCCTAAATGCTCATGGTGGGGATTTACCTAGATATAGAGGGAACGCTTGCCAAGCATGGGCGATCCTTAATAAAGAAAAAAGAATTGGTCTATGTATCCATAAAATGGTAGGAGGAGAATTAGATTCTGGTAATATATTAGCAAGAGAATTTTTCAACATCAATTTGAATACAAGAATTGGTGAAATCCATAAATGGATGATTAGTAGAGTGCCCGAACTTATGTTAAAAGCAACAAATCTTCTTTCAGAGTCGCCTAATTTTTACTTAGAAAAGCAATCAAAAGACCCTAAAGATGCTTTGAGATGTTATCCTAGAAAACCTGAGGATGGTAAGATTTTTTGGAGCAATAAAGGCGAAGATATTATAAGATTAATCAATGCTTCTTCTGAGCCATATGCGGGAGCTTTTTGTGATTACAAAGGGGAAAGAATGATTATTTGGAGGGCAGAAATTTATGAGGATGATGAAAATTTTCTTGCAGTTCCTGGACAGGTTTGTTCGATTGACAGAGAAAATGATTTTTCAATATTAGTAGCAACGGGTGAAAGAAAAATTAAAATTAAGGAAATTACTTTCGGTGGCACTAGAATGCCACCTGGTAAATTAATCAAATCTATTAGGTCAAGATTATTTTAAAATTAATTTTAAAATATCATTCAAATTCTTATTGCATTAATTCAATTTATGCTCAAGAAACCAAACCCTATGTTTCGAAATTTCTCTTGCTACGCAAAATTGTACACTAACTTAATAAAATGAAGTTAATTACAAAATTAATAATATTTTTCTTTCATGTAATATTATCGATTACATGTTTGTTTGTGTTTCTATATATTTTCATATTTCGAATAAAGACAACAGAGCCAAGATTATTATTTGGATTAGAGCCTCTAATCAATAATAAATATTGGGCAAATGCTATGAAAGAGCTTTTTCCTTATAGCAAGAGTTTCATGAGAACTTTTTATCCAGAGATTAATAATCATAAAGATTTTGATGCTTATCAAAGTAATTTAAAAATATTTAAACTTTTTCCTGCCGCTATAAAAGAAAAAATAAATAATCAACTTGGTGGCTATTTTTCTTTTATTTATATAATAAACAAATTTGATATAATTCATTGTTCTTTTCTTGGAGGTCCCTTGGGGAATACCTATCTAAAAAAAGTAGAAGGCTACTTATACAGAAAATTAAATATTAAAGTTATTGTCATAGGATTTGGGGGGGATTTTTATAGGTACTCTAAAGTAATCAATCCTTTTTGGAGGCATGGTCTAATAATTAACTACCCAGAAACATCAAAACGAGAAAAAGAGATTGGTAATAGAATTCATTATTGGGTTAATAACGCAGATTGTATTATTAATGCTTTCCAAATTGATGGACTGCCAAAATATGATTTACTTCCAGTAAATGCCCTTGTAATTGATACAGAATCTTGGCATCCCAAGCCGAATAAAAATTCAATGTTTAATGAAAAGGTTAGAATTTTACATACCCCTAATCATCGAGGGGTAAAAGGAACAGAATTTTTAATTCAAGCAGTAGAAAATTTAATTGAGAAAGGGTATAAAATAGAATTAAAATTACTAGAAGGTGTTAAAAACCAAGAAGTATTGAGGATAATGCAGGAAGAAACAGATATTTTGGTCGCCCAATTAAACTTAGATGCGTATGCAATGAGTGCAATTGAAGGAATGGCCTGTGGTCTTCCTGTAATTTGTAATCTAGAAGAAGGATATTATTCAAAACTTTTAAGGCGTTTTTCTTATTTAGATGAATGCCCTATTTTGTCTGCAACTCCAGAAAATATAGAAGAACAATTAAAACTCTTAATTGAAAATCCAGGATTAAGAACCATCTTAGGCAAAGCAAGCAGAGCATATGTACAAAAATATCATTCTTTTAAAACAGCCCAGTATATGTTTTCAAAAGTATACGATAAAATATGGTATGGAAAAGAAGTAGATCTAATAAATATGTATCATCCAATTTTAAAAAGTTCTTATAATAATACCCTGCCAAAAATCAATCATCCTTTAGTTAAAAATAAACTTCCGAAATCTTTTTATACGGAACAATTGACTTAGCAAAATAAATGAGTATTACACGATTAATTAAACGTTTAATAGAAATCCCATTTGTCTTTTTTTTTATTCCTACCTATGTTGTTTGTGCTTTATATTCTAGGTTTTTTAGTAATAGAAAGAAAATTGACGTAGGATTAGGTCCAGAACCTCTTATTAATAATATATATCATAAAAAAGCACTCAATTTATACGGCTATTCCGCCGAAACCTTCGTTTATAATACTTATCATATTACAAACGAATTCGATTTTCTAGGACATAAATTAATAAAGGGGAGACTTTGGAGAGAACTATTTTTGTATTATTTTTTATTCTTTAGATCAATACTCAAATATAGAGGCATATATTTATATTATAATGGCGGTTCCCTACACCAGACTATTTGGTGGAAAATGGAACCATTATTGTATAAATTAGCCTCTCTCAAGATTGTAGTCATGCCTTACGGAAGTGATATACAGGATATGGGGAGAAGTAATAATTTATTATTTAAACACAATCTTTCTATTGATTATCCTACGACAAAGCTAACTCGAAAAACAGTCCAAAAAAGAATTGATTTGTGGACTACTCATGCCGATTCCGTTATTTCTGGATGTGAATGGGTAGACTATATGTATTATTGGGATGTATTAATGGTCGCTCATTTTTCAATAGATTTAGAAAAATGGAAGCCGTCCAACAATATCACGCAAGGAGATACTTTCAAAATTCTACATGCTCCTAATCACACAAATATTAAAGGAACAAGGCATTTTCAAAAGGCCATCAAGGAATTAATAGTAGAAGGATTAAATATTGAACTAATACTATTACAAAAAGTGCCTAATGAAAAAGTAAAATTTGTCATGGAGGAGGTAGATGTAGTCGCAGACCAATTAATCATAGGGTGGTATGCTATGTTTGCAATAGAAGCTATGGCCTTAAAAAAACCAGTAATTTGTTACCTTAGAAGAGATTTTGAAGAACTTTTTATAGAAAGTGGTTTGATAAAAGAAGGAGAAATCCCTATAATAAACACAAATTTTACAAATATAAAACAAACCATTAAGGAACTTTATTCCAATAGGCAACAATTAGCTAAAATTGGACAAAATGGAAGAGAGTATGTATCAAAGCATCATTCCTTGAAAGCTGTAGGAAATATTTTCAACCAAATTAATCAAAAAATAGGATTAAATAAGATAATATGAACATTTTAATTATCGGAGCGACAGGGTTATTAGGAAATAGGTTATCTCTTGAATTAGCCAAAAACAATAGAATTTGGGGCATTTCCAGAACTAAAAACGATATTTTCTTACATGAAAATATAAATCTAATAGAAGAAGATTTAAGAAATTTGGATTATAACTCCTTACCCAAAAATATAGATACAATATATTATGTTGCTCAATCTAGGGCCTTTCGAGATTTTCCAAATGGTGCAGAAGACATGTTTCAGATAAATGTTGCCACTCCCTTAAAGCTTATTGATTGGGCAATCAATAACAAAGTGAAGCAGTTTATTTATGCTTCTAGTGGAGGAGTCTATAGCAATCCAACTCAACCTGTAAAAGAATTCTTTCAAGTTAATGCAAATGATGTTATTGGATTTTATTTATCTTCAAAACTATCAGCAGAAGTTCTATTAAGGAATTATTTTAAATACTTTGAGACTTTTATTATAGCTCGTCCATTCTTCATTTATGGTCCAAGACAAGAATCAAATATGTTGCTTCCTAGACTTATAAAAAATGTTGAAGAAGGCATTCCGCTTAAATTAAATGGGAAAGAAGGAATCAAAATCAATCCAATTTATGTAGATGATGCTGCACTAGCTTTTTCCAAATTAATAGCTTTGAAAGGAAATCATATAATCAACATAGCAGGCAAAGAAATAGTATCTCTTAAACAACTTGGCGAGATTATTGGAAAAGTAATCGACAAAAAACCTATGTTTAAAATAGTAGAGCAAAAATCAAATGACTTGGTTGCAGATATTTCACTAATGGAAACTAAATTATGCTTACCTAAAGTTTCCTTGAGGGAGGGACTTAAAAGTACCTATAGGTCATTGATAAATACACCATAAAAAGAAAGAAGTCTCGGATCACACTCTCAAACAACTTCAAAGCTTAAATAAAAATTAGTTGCTAAAATTATAGGCAAGTTTATCAAAGCAATTTTCTTTAGACAATGATAAGAACTCAGATACTGCTATGATTTATAGCATGAGTTTTCAACAAAAATGCTTCCAAAACATAAAGTTTTAGGAGCATTAAATTTTTTGGATAACAGCGAATATAATTGTAATTTTTTTCTAACTAATAGTAGACAATAATAATACCTTCTTTTTATCAATTTTAAATCTGATTATTAAAAATCAATTAATGTTAAGTGTGACATATGTTCAGAAATAAAAAAAGTATTATTTTTATTAGACCAGATTATCATTGTAGTTTTTTTTATAGAAATGAATTAAGAAAACTCGGTTGGAAAGCAGACATTTATGCACCTTGGGACTATCCAACTAATTTTCTTTACTCCGAAAATGATATATTAAGACCTCCCTTTATTAAAGGTAAGTTTGATAGGGTAAAATGGATTAATCATTTTTTTTCAATAATATGGCTTTTCCTAAATTGTTGGCGTTATAAGTATTTTTCTTATTATGGTCCGCCACCTGTTTTTACTTTTTTTGAAAACAAATTAGGGTTAACAAAATTATTTGGAAAAGATTTTTTAATTGAACTTTGGCTCATTAAACTTTTCGGAGGAATTCTAATATATTCTCCTACTGGTTGTAAAGAAGAAGAGTCAAAAGAAAATTTCTCTAAGCTTGACAATGGTCATGTATGTGCTAACTGTGGAATTTTTGAGCAATGTAACGACAAAAAGAATAACTTAAAATTTAGTTTTGTCAGGCGCTATTTTTCCATGGGAGTAGGATGGGATCCCTTACCAACTACTCAATATGACAACACCCATTTCAAGTATAAATGCATAGATCTGAGCCTTTGGAACAGTAATATAGCTATTCCAGAGAAATATAAATTACCTGCTACTGATAAGATAAGAATATTACATTCATTTGTGCCCTCTGGTCGATTAGCGAATGGTAAAAATATAAAAGGGTCCCAATACGTTTTGGAGGCCGTAGATCGGCTAAAGAAAGAGGGATATCCTGTTGAATATACTTTTTTTTCCAAAAAGAAATCAAATATTATGAGGTTTTACCAAGTTCAGGCAGACATTGTGGTAGAACAACTAATATATGGATGGTGGGGATCTACTGGTGTTGAAACAATGGCTCTAGGCAAGCCAGTAATTTGTTATTTAAGAAAAGAATGGAAAGATTTTTTCTTCCAAACATTTCCTGAATATAACGAAGAGTTACCAATTATTGAAGCAAATAAAAATACAGTCTATCAAAAACTTAAGGAACTAGTAGAAGATGAAAGAGCTCGAAAAATAGCAGGGGATAAATCAAGGAAATTTGCAGAGAAGCATTTTAATCCTCAAAAAAATGCGGAACAACTGCAAGAATTATTATTAAACCTTAATAAATAGGCATTTGTTTATAAATCTCATACCATCTCCTTTCAAAGGAGGTATGAAATTAAAAATTAAGGAATTAGTCAAAAATACTTCAGCCGAAAAAACCCAGCCAAAGAGTAAGAATATAAATCTATTAGAGCTTGTTCGAGTTTATTTTTGGAGATAAAAAAGATATATTTACTCCTCTGATAGTATCAAATTTCTTTGGAATAACCAAATATAGTGATTACTAATAAATTTGAGAAAATCAGGGCAAAAAAGGTGTTTTAGCCCAATGGATAAACTCCCATCAAGCTCTTAAATCAATATTCCTAAGTTTTATTACTTAACAATTTTAAAAATTTTCACATGTGTGGAATTTTAGGAGTGATTAACCTTACTAATAATCGTTCATTTAATACTTCTAAGATATTTAGAATGGCAGATGCCATGAATCACCGCGGACCAGACGGCGATGGATTTCTATTTGTTGGGCAACAGGACTTTGAAAAAGAACTGAATATTGCTAACAGCAGAAAAAATACCTTCTCTTTTATGCAAAAGCATAAAAACCCTTTTGTATTCGCACACAAACGATTGTCTATTATCGATTTATCTACGAGTGCGTTTCAGCCAATGGCAGATGTACGGAAGAAAGTATGGATAATATTTAATGGGGAAATCTACAATCATGCTGAAATTAGAGCAGAACTAAAAGACAAGGGTTATGCCTTTAATACAAGTCATTCAGATACAGAAACGATTCTTAATGCCTATTTAGAGTGGGGAATAGAAGCTATCCAAAAATTTCGAGGCATGTTTGCCTTTGCGCTCTGGGATAGTCGAAAGGATGAATTTTTCTTAGTAAGAGATAAAATTGGAATCAAACCACTTTACTTCACTCAACAAAACGGTCAATTATATTTCGCTAGTGAAATTAAGGCAATTATAACGGATGAAACCATCAAGAAAAAACCTAATTATAAAGGGATCTATGATTACTTAAGTTTTCTTGCAATTCCTGCACCTGAAACTTTTTACGAGGGTATATACAAAATTCCAGCGGGGCATTATATTCACATCAAAAATAGAAATGTTAGTCAGCCTATAGAATATTGGGATGTATTTGATAATGTTAAAATGATGGAAAAAGAGTCGGAGGAAGAAATTAGAGAGCAATTATTAACAAATTTAAAAACTGCCGTAAAATATAGAATGGTTGCAGACGTCCCTGTAGGGGTTTTTCTTTCGGGCGGAATAGATTCAAGTGCCAATGCCACTTTATTTAGTCAGATTGCCAATAAACCAATCAAAACCTTTACAATTGGTTATAAAAATGATGATAAATATAAGAGTTATACCAACGAGTTTAAATATGCGCAAAAAATAGCAAAGAATATTAAAAGTGAGCATTTTGAATTAAAGTTAACACAAAAGGATTTATTAGATTTTTTACCAGATTTAGTTCATTATCAAGATGAGCCCATTGCTGACCCAGTATGTTTACCAGTGTATTTTGTTTCTAAATTAGCAAGGGATAATGGTGTGACTGTCTGTCAAGTAGGTGAAGGAAGTGATGAGTTATTTTGGGGATATAAACATTGGAAAGATATGTTATCCTTACAAAATTTAAACCAATTACCAATTCCTAACTTATTCAAACAAACAGGGTTAAAAGGGCTTAAATTTGCAGGTTTAGATAAAACTTTTCCTTATGAAATTCTCCGAAGAGCCACCTCTAAAGAACCCATTTTCTGGTCAGGTATATCTGCTTTTGGAGAACATGAAAAACAGCAATTAATCAACCATGAGTTTTCAAAAAACCTCAATGGACATCAAACATCAGATACTATCCTCAAACTTTATCAGCAATATCAAGAAAGAACTAAAGAACATTCCTTTATTAATTGGATGGCATATGTCAATTTAAAAATTCGGCTACCCGAATTATTACTCATGCGCGTGGATAAAATGGCTATGGCTGTTTCTTTAGAAGCTAGAGTACCATTTTTAGATCATAAATTTGTAGAGTTTGCGATGGGAATACCTGCAGCCTTAAAAACTAAAAATAAAGTCAGTAAGTACATCTTAAAAAAAACAGTTGAAGGCGTATTACCAAACGATATTATTTATAGAAAAAAACAAGGGTTTGGTGTCCCTGTTTATGAATGGTTCATGGATGATCTAGGAAAAGTGTCAAAAGAAAAAATCAATAACTTTAATAAAAGAACAGGTTTATTTGATTCTAATATGTTAGAGCATTTATATCGTAAAAACGAAGGAAATAAAGTATGGTATTTATTAAATTTTGTAATGTGGTGGGAAGCAAATTTGAATTAATCACAAACCTAAAGTGTAAATTAACCTAAAAAAAGAAATTCATGAATAAAATTCAAGCAATAAGAAAAGCGAAATATTACTTATATAAGTCTAATATTCATCGGTTAATTCCCTCTGGGAAATTAAATTTTATGGGACATTTTTCCATGTTATCCGAATGGATTAAAGACCAAAAGGATTTAAAATACACTACCTTTCCTCAAAAAAAATTCAATTATGATAATAGATACAATTTGTATAATTATCTCGTAGAACATGAAATTAAAAATGAACCCATTGATTTTTTAGAATTTGGTGTTTCTAGAGGTAGTTCTTTTAGATGGTGGGTAAAAAATGTTAAACACAAAGATGCTTTTTTTTATGGCTTTGATACTTTTACTGGGCTTCCAGAAGATTGGGGTACCTTCAAAAAAGGCGCAATGTCAAATGGAAATGAACCTCCAAAAATAGAAGATACCCGCCACAAATTTTATCAAGGACTTTTTCAAGATACGCTTTATACTTTTTTGGACAATTATCAAGTTAACAAAAGAAAGGTAATTCATTTAGATGCTGACTTATATTCTTCAACGCTATTTATTTTAACCACCATTTCTCCTTTTTTAAGAAAGGGTGACATTTTATTGTTCGATGAATTCAACGTACCCCTCCATGAATTTAAAGCATTTAAGGAATGGGTAGAATCTTTTTACATCAATTATTCAGTCATTGGCGAAGTCAATAATTATTTTCAGGTTGCCATTAAAATTGTATAGAAAGGTTTATATAGTGGTGTTTACCCTAAATAAAATCATATGACAAAATTTGAGTGCTGAGAATCAAAGTGTGTCCCGATTCAAATTCAAAATTCGTCATTCAGAATTAAGTCTAATGATTATTGAAAAAATTAAATATCTTTCGAATTTACCTCCTAAAGTAATTGCAAAAAAAATTTCCAATTTAGCTGTACAAAAGTTAAAAAACATTCAATTAAAAAAGAACGCGACCCACTCTGAGCGAAGAATTAAGACAATCTCCAATATTTCCTATTCTTACCTAAATATCCGTGATTTAGAGATTCAAAAAATCCAACCGAAAACTATTGCTTATCTCATTAAAATGTATTCAAGTCATCGATTCAATTTGTTAGGAAGCGGTTGGGTTGATGTTGGTTATCAGGTCATAGCACCAGGTTTAGAAGATTATCGTTTCGAGATGAATTTGGAATTACCAACCTTCAATCAAACCGAAAATTGGTTAGAAAAAGTAGTAGCTCCAGCGCATTTAGCCACATCCAAGAAGTACTGGGCAGAGGTGATTAAAACCTATCCAGATTATCAACCGATAGATTGGCAGAAGGATTTTAAAAGTGGCTTCAGATGGAATGCCCAACAATGGTATAAAGAACAAATTGGATTAATGGGATATCGGCCAGGGGTAGATTTGAAAGTACCCTGGGAATTATCTCGACTTCAACATTTACCTCAAATGGCTATTTTTGCAAAGGTAAATTCCATTGAGAAAAACCAATTAGTCAAGGAATTCAAATGTCAAACACTAGATTTCTTCGCTACAAATCCAGTAGGAATGGGAGTTAATTATGCTTGTGCTATGGATGTGGGAATTAGGGCAGCAAATCTTTGTTTGGCATATGATTTATTCAATCAACTAGATGACAGCAATATTTTAGATCAAGCCTTTAAACAAATATTCGCCCAAAATATATTTATGCACGGTCAACATATTTTGGAAGATTTAGAGTATAAAGAAGGGCTTACTAGTAATCATTATTTAGGCAATATTACAGGATTGTTATTTATTGCGGCCTACTTACCTAACACGTCTGTAACTGAACAATGGCTCGTATTTTCCATCCAAGAGCTAATTGTAAATATGGATAGGCAATTTTTTGAAGATGGTGGAAATTTTGAGGCATCAACTAGTTATCATCGACTAAGTGGAGAAATGATGGTTTTTGCTACCGCCTTAGTTTTAGGGTTACCTGAAGATAAACGAAAGGTTTTGAATAACTATTCTAATAAAAATTGGAAAGAAAAGTCAGTTTTATTACCACTAGAAAAACAACTCTACGAGTCAACAAATCCACTCATTTTTTCAGATTTTTTCCTACAAAAATTATATAAAATTGGTTATTTTGGATTAGGAATCAGAAAAAATAGTGGTGCTATACCACAGTTTGGGGATAATGATAGTGGTAGATTCTTTCGGCTTTCTCCTAATGGAGTATTCTTAAGTCAGCAGCAAGCAATTGATAAATATTTTAATCTGCAAAATTACAACAAGCAATATAAGGATGTATTATTTTGGGATGAAGATGATTTAAATACAGACACCTTCTTGGCGAGTATGGCAGGGCTTTTTCCATCATCAATCTTCAAAGAAATGGAACAAAGTTTTCCTCTAGAATTTAGCCTAACTAAAGGGTTAGCAAAAAGAACAAATTTAACCCCTATTATTCCAATCAAACTAACAAGCACCTATTCTACAACAAAATTAGCAAGTATGGATTTTTCTACTTATGCATACTCGCAAAAAATAGAATTAGGAAAAGACAAAACCCAAAATACTAGTACTTATGATAAGAATTTAGAAATAAAAATTTTTCCTGATTTTCAAATATATATCTTTCAGTCCGCTCGAATTTATTTAGCTATCGGAGGTATCAGCAATCCAAAACAGCAATCTACTGGCTCTCATGTTCACAATGATGCATTATCCATAGAATTAGCAATTGATGGGCAGGATTTAATTGTAGATCCTGGTACTTATCTATATACTCCAATACCTAAACATCGTATTACTTTTCGTTCTACAGAAGTTCACAATACGCTTATTGTAGAAAATATCGAACAAAATAAATTCATTGGAGGTAAAATTGGGTTATTTTCAGTAAGTCAAGATACCAAAATTGAGTTGGTAGAAGTTACTAAAAATAGTATTACGCTTCGGTTAAAATATGGGCGAATAGATCAAATCAGGAAAGTCACCATTGGTGAAGCGGAAATATTTATTGAAGATTATTCAAATGTACCATTCAAACAATATTTCAATTATTTTGATTTATATTCCAATGGGTACGGAAAAAGGCTAAATTAATGAGAAAAAAATTATTAATCATCACTTATTATTGGCCGCCAGCTGGTGGTGGTGGTGTACAAAGATGGGTGAAGTTTGCTAAATACTTAAGAGAATTTGGATGGGAACCCATTATTTACACAGTTTCTAATGGAGAATATCCAGTTATAGATAAAAGTTTAGAAAAAGAAATTCCTTCAGATATAACCACTATTAAAACTCCTATTTGGGAGCCCTATAGTTTATATAAAAAATTTACGGGTCGAAAAAAAGAAGAACGCGTTTATTCTGGTTTTATTAATGAAAATAAAAGAGAAAGCCTAGCGCAAAAAGCATCGGTTTTTATTAGAGGCAATTTCTTTATTCCAGATGCTAGAAAATTTTGGATTTCTCCTTCGATAAAGTATCTGCGAAAATATTTTAAAAAGCATACTGTAGATGCAATAATTTCTACAGGCCCACCGCATTCGACTCACATGATAGCGCTTGGCATTAAAGAAAAAATAAATATCCCATGGGTTGCAGATTTTAGAGACCCTTGGACCAATATTGATTTTTATGACCAATTAAGACTCAGTAAATGGGCAGATAAAAAACATCGAAGATTAGAAAAAGCTGTACTCAAAAAAGCAGACAAAGTAGTGACTGTCAGTTGGAGTTGGGCAAAAGATTTTAAGGAAATTAGCGGAAGAAAAGATATTCAAGTGATTACGAATGGTTTTGACGAAGCAGATTTTACTAGTGCCCCTCCCCCACTAACTAAGAATTTTACAATTTGCCATGTAGGTTCTATGAATAAAGATAGAAACCCTGTTGTATTGTGGCAAGCACTATCTCAATTATTAAAAGAAAAAAACGCTTTAAAAGATGTTTTAGAAATTGTATTAATTGGACAGGTGGATTTTAGTATTCTACAGTCTATTGAGCAGTTTGGTTTAACACCATATTTAAACAAAATTGATTTTTTACCGCATAAAAAAGTCGTTCATGAACTACGAAAAATGCAGGTATTATTGCTCCCAATTAATAATACGCCTAATGTAGCGGGGGTTCTACCAGGTAAATTATATGAATATTTAGGGGCTAGAAGACCAATTATTTGCATTGGTCCTTCAGACAGCGATGCTGCAAAAATCATTGAAGATACTCAAGGATATATGCATGGGTATACTGATACTCTTGAGCTTGAAAAAACTATTATTCAACTATTCAATAATTTTCAAAAAAATACACTTAATATTAATACCCAAAAAATTTCACAATTTTCAAGAAAAGAACTTGCCAAGAACTACTGCCTTCAATTGGATCAATTAGTACAACTCTAATCATAATAATATTATTTCAACATGTTATTTAATTCTATAGAGTTTGCATTTTTTTTACCAATTATTTTTGCACTATACTGGGCACTAAATCGGCATAAACTCCAAAATCAAAACATTTTACTATTAATTGCCAGTTATATTTTTTATGGCTGGTGGGATTGGCGTTTTCTTTTTCTCATTCTATTTAGTTCTATTCTCGATTTTTCTATTGGTCTAGAATTAAGTAAAGCAAAAAGTCAAAAAAAACGGAAAATATTAGTACTTTTTAGTCTATTTGTAAATCTTGGTTTTTTAGGTTTTTTCAAGTATTATAATTTTTTTGTGGAAAGCTTTGCAAATGCTTTTACGCTTTTAGGGCAAGAATTAAACCCTGATAGATTAAATATTATTCTTCCAGTAGGAATCAGTTTTTACACCTTTCAAACCCTTAGCTATACAATAGACGTATATAGAAACAAATTAAAACCTACTTCAGACCCTATCGCTTTTTTTGCATTTGTAAGTTTCTTTCCACAACTAGTAGCAGGGCCAATTGAACGAGCAAGTAACTTATTACCGCAATTCTATCGCAAAAGAACTTTTGACTATACTTATGCAGTAGATGGAACAAGACAAATTCTATGGGGGCTATTCAAAAAAATTGTAATTGCTGACAACTGTGCTTTTTTTGCAAATGAAATTTTCACTAATTATTCAGCCTATTCTGGTAGTACATTATTAATAGGTGCTATTCTTTTTGCCTTTCAAATTTATGGGGATTTTTCAGGTTATTCGGATATCGCCATCGGAACGTCTCGCCTTTTTGGATTCAATCTGAAGAAAAATTTTGCTTTTCCTTATTTCTCTAGAGACATTGCCGAATTTTGGAGGCGTTGGCATATCTCCTTATCAACTTGGTTTAGAGATTACCTATATATCCCCTTAGGAGGAAGTCGTGGTGGTTTGTGGATAAAAATAAGAAATACCTTTATTATCTTCTTGGTAAGTGGATTTTGGCATGGAGCAAATTGGACTTTTATTGTTTGGGGGTTTATAAACGCATGCTATTTCCTCCCGCTCTTAATATTGAAACAAAATAGAAACAATCTAAATACAGTAGCAGAAAATAAAAAACTTCCTAATATAAAAGAGTTTTTCCAAATGGGGATCACTTTTTTCATGACCGTCATTGCATGGATATTTTTTAGAGCAGAAAATTTAACTGTCGCTGTCGAATACATTGATTCACTATTTTCTTCTTCACTTTTTCAAATATCCTTAATAGAATTAGAAAGACTTAGCTTTAATTCTCCAACTAGTTTAAAATATTTCGGATGGCTTATGCTGTTATTTATTATTGTAGAATGGTTGCAAAGGGAAAAAGAGCATGGCTTAGAATTAGATAATATAAAGACGTCTAAAGTATTTCGGTGGAGTATTTATTATGGTTTTGCCCTTATGATTTTTTGGTTTGGAAGCAACCAACAAGAATTCATTTACTTTCAATTCTAGTGCTAATCTAATATGAAGAAAGATTTACTTCAAGTTTCGGGTAAATGGAATTTAATAAAATAAAAGTATTTTGAAATATTATTTTGTTTTAGCATTAAATTATCACGCAAAACAAAATCTTTGATGGGCATCTATTTTTTTGATTAATAACTATCTGAAATCGGTTTCAAATATTTTAATGTGAATCTATTCAAAAAAATCAGTTTTTTAATAAAATTCTGTTTTAACCTTATTTAATAGGTTTTACAGAATAAAATTTTGTTATAATTTATTTTTATTAAAATGGTTTACCCGAAACATGAAATTTACTATATGAAAACTTATCTTAAAAACATCACGCTATTCATTCTTCCAATTATCTGCTATCTATTTATTGTTTCTTTTGTTGACCCGTTCAATATTTTTGACGATTTCAAGCAATCTAAGTGGGATAAGTTAAAAAAAGAAGTTGCTGGTAAAATTAATTATCCATTATACAAATTAGTCGAATTCCAACGCCAACCTACTAATATCATCATTTTAGGAGATAGTAGAGCAGATAAACTCAATAGTAATTACATAAAAAAATTAACAGGACAAGAAACAGCAAATCTTTCCTATGGTGGAGGCACATTACAGGAAATTATCCATACCTTTTGGGAAGCAAATCATCTGTCCTCTTTAAAACAAGTATTCATTGGTATTAATTTCAACTTATACAATGACACTAACAAAAGAGATCGAGTAGAAGAAGCTATCATATTAAAAAATTCCTATATCAGGTATTTATTTAGTTCCTACTGTTTAAAATCTACTTTCTTAATTTTAAAGGCTTCATTATTCAATAAAAAACCAAATATTGAAAAGCCACCTATGAATAAAGAAGCATTTTGGAAATATCAATTAGAATTTTCCGTCAAAAATTTTTATGCAAAATATATTTATCCTAAAGATTATTATCAAGAATTATCAAGAATTTCTGAATATTGTACTGCAAATGGTATTAAATTAAAATTTTTTATACCACCTACCCACATTGATTTACAAAACAAAATAAAAGACTTTAATTTAGAAAAAGAAGAAATCCGATTCAAATCTGATTTAAAAAAACTAGGTGAAGTAATTGATTTTGACTTTCCAAATGAAATCACTTTAATAAAACGTAATTTTACAGATCCTTTTCATTTCAATGACACTATTAGCAAGATTGTTTCGGATAGTATATTCATTAATAATGCAAATTAATTTGTGAGACCATTCCTACGCAAAAAATCTCTTTAATTATTTGCTCTATTATTCCTAAATCAGTTCTCAACACATATCCTAACCTATTAATTCAAGTTGCGGGCAATTTTAAAGAGAATGCAAATGTGTTAATTTTGGTGCATTTTACTTGTTTTGTCGTATCACCAGCTCCAAAATTGCCTTGTGACCTTTCATTATCCACAACTTAGGTTAATTAGGCTATTTTTTCCTACCCTTTTTATTCTTCCTATTTCGAGTCGTTGGTTTAAGTGGTTTATTTTTAGTCTTAGAATTAACATTGGTCTTCAGAGGAACAGTAATTAGTCCATTCTTAAAATCTTTGTAAAATTTATACAAGTTAAATCCAATAAAACCTAAAAATAGTAAGATAATAAACCAAGAAGAACCCAACGAAATATTATTTCCAATACGATAGGAAATAGGTTCAAATTTAAATTTAATCTCATGCTGTCCTGCCGGTATTTTCATTGCTCGTAGCACATAATTAGCTCGAAAATGCTCTACCTTTTCCCCATCAATATAAGCATTCCATCCTTTATCAGGTCCATACCAGATTTCAGAAAATACAGCTAATTGATCAGCATTATTACTTGATTGATAAGTTAAATGATGTGGTTTGTAATCAGTTAGCACAATGTTTCCGTTTTTTTGGAAACTGCCACCATTAAGTGCTTCACCAAATTCTTCTTTTAGCACAAAAGCTGTAGTACTAGGATTAAAATCAGTTAATGCCTCTATCTCTTCATTGGGAGTATTCACAAATGTAACATTCTCTACAAACCAAGCATTTCCTAATGCTTGTTGATTAGTCTGTACTTGTCCCTCCCTATTAACAATATATTTTGTGTTAAGCATATTTAAAACGCCCAAATTTCCCTTACTAATGTAACGGTCAATAATATCTTGATATCGTTGAAGCTTGGCAGGATGATAGCCACCAATAGTATTGTGATAATGAGAAGCAGTATTGGATTGAAAGGTATTGATTGATAAATCATAAACTCGATAGAAACCCCTTCCTTTAGGTTCCAAATTCATTATTTGTTGATCAACAGGTCGAGGTGAAAAGTTTTGTTCAAAATTCGTTTTAACACTAAAACTATCCTGATCCAAATATCTTCTTCCAACTCCCCATAAATCAATAAGTGACAATAAACCAATACTAAAAATTAAAATATTTTTATTGATTTTTTCCTTCAGAAATGCCCATATTAGACCAGCACTCAATAGTATAAAACCTAATGATCTGAAAGCATCACTTTGAAATAAGGATTTTCTATCGGCTATAATCGATTCTACTAATCCAGATTGTGCATACCTCGCATCACCAGCGGCTGTAAAATCAAAGAAAGATGTCCCTAATAAACCGAAAATTAATAAAATACCCCCTGTAATTAGACTAGTTATTTTTAAGCTATTTAGAGCAGTTTCAGATTTAACTTCTTTGGCTATCACTTTTGATAAACCTATAATTGCTAAAATAGATGTAAATAAAGCGGTAACTCCTAATATAGAAGATGGCGCTCTAAATTTATTTAATAAAGGCAAGTAGTCAAACAAAAATTTATTGAACCCATTAAAATTATCCCCCATTGACATGAAGGTAGTCAATAGTGCAGCTAATCCTAAAAACCATTTTAAAGAACCTTTTACTACAAAAAGGCCGTAGATGAATAAAAAGAATAATACTGCTCCAAAGTAGGTAGGCCCCTCTGTAAACGGCAATGCTCCCCAATAAAGTGGTGCATGTTGAGTAGTACTTCCCCGTTGTCTAACAGCTTTAGCAAACGCAGAAGATTGACTAATCTTTTCACTTGAGCCTCCACCAGCAGCTCTAGGTATAATAATTGATAACAAATCAACAAATCCATTACTCCATTGCGCTGCATACCCCCATTCTAAACCATCTACCTCACTACTACTTGTTCCGGCCACATTAGTGGCTGTAGATGCAGCTGTTAGAATCGGCTTCCCCCTCATAGTATCTTCACTATATTCATAAGTAGTTATAAGAGAAGCTGCAGAACCTGCTATTGCTAACACCAGTCCAGCAGAGAGAATACTACCTATAATTAATAAATTTTTCCATTCTTTTTTCTTTAAAAATTCATAAGTCTTGATAAATACATAAATTAATAAGCCCAATCCTAAATAGTAAGTCATCTGAGGATGATTAGAATAAGTGTTCAAACTCATCGCAGTAGTAAAAACAATCCCACCTAAAAGGTAATTTTTATTAAAAGTTAATATGACTCCTGCTAAAACCAATGGCCCGTAGGCAAGTGTCCACAATTTTGTATTATGAGCAGCCTCTAACAAAACAAAATTATTTGTAATAAAAGCAAATGAAATTGCTCCTAATAAAGATAACCAAACATCAATACCCAGTAAAATACAAGCGATATAAAATGAAACCATTATCATATTAAATATACCTATAGAACCCGTAAAGTATAAATTAAATAAATGATGTAAGTTGTCCATTATTTTTCTACTAGAAGGAGCAAAAGACAACTGATAAGCTGGCATACCACCAAAAATAGCATTCGTCCAAAGAATTGGATCGTCTGTTTGACTACGGTAAGTAGTTAGTTCATTCGCAACATTAATATTCGCTATTTGATCTCCACCACCCTCCTGACCTAATATTTTTCCGTTTAACTCTGGATAAAAATAGATGCAATTAATAAGAATTATTGCGAGAAGTGCTATCAAATGTGGAAATGCTTTCTTAAATAAAATCTGACCCATTGAATTGGTATTTGTCTATAATGAGGTATAAAATTTCGCCCAAAGATAATAGATTATTCTACTATATAAAGAGCTAACTTGATTAACTACAGCAATTTACGATAGGAAAGGTTAAAGGTTGGTTAATTGCTAAAACATTTTGGAAAAAGTCTAAAGCCAAATAGCATTTATCAAAAAAGGGGAATGATCATAAACCATTCCCCTTTTTTAATAACAAAAATAAAGTGCTATATCTTTTGCGATATCATCTCTGCCAACTTCACCGCCTCATAAGCATTCAATATCCGTCCAGAAATACATAAATCGGTAAAAGGAACTAAAGTTGGTTCTGAACCTGGCGTCATCACCTTAAAATCTATCTTCGTTCCCGATTTCATAATAATTTGCTTGACTTGACTAGCAGATAATTTAGGATAATAGGAACGAATTAATGCCACAACTCCAGCTACGGCAGGTGCAGCCATAGAGGTCCCTCCCATTCCTCTATATTTATCGCCAGGCACAGTAGACAAAATAGAAACACCTGGGGCAAATATATCTACGTTTTTCTTTCCATAATTTGAAAAAGCGGCAGGTAAAGATTCATCATAATTATAGGTGTTTGCCCCCACAGAAATCATGTTATCTGCAATCTCTGCTCCATGATTAGGCGTATCATTAGGGAAATTGAAGGCAACATCAATATTAGCGCCATCATTCCCAGCAGCATGGACCACCACTACATCTTTTTCGGCAGCATATTTAATGGCATCGTACACCCAAGTAGCTTTTGGGGAATAACTTTTCCCAAAACTTGCATTGATTACTTTCGCGCCGTTATCTACTGCGTATCGAATGCCCAATGCCACATCTTTATCATATTCATCTCCTTTGGGCACCACTCTAAGAGACATAATTTGCACATTATCTGCTATTCCATCTATCCCTTTGTTATCTCTAGCAGCGCCAATTATACCTGCTACATGACTCCCATGTGCTTCACTAGAAACAACATTTTTCACTTTATTATCTCCATATACCTTGACCGATAGATCATAAGGATCAGGTTGACCTTCTCTTGCATTAAAATCAAGATCAAAATAGGGAGACCCCGTAGCACTTTCAGACACTTGTTTAGCTAATTTTTTATACAATTTATAATCAGCTATTTGTTCTGGTGCAATTTCTTCTATTTTCTTATCGCCAAACCTTGTTTTAAACATGCGCACCATCCGAGTCATTTCTAGATTTTCATCATAAGTATCACCCAAGAAATTCCAACCATTAATATCATCTACGAACCCATTGCCATCATTATCTTTTCCATCTACAGGATCATCTAGATTTGTCCATTTGACTGGTTTTAAGTCTTCATGATCAATATCTATTCCCGAATCAGTTACGGCAACAATAACCGTCGTGCTATTTTTGCCAGATAAAAATTCGTAGGCTTTAGCTAAACTTATCCCCGGAATAGTATCAGTCGCTAGATCTGCATGTCCCCAAGTTTGCAACTGTACAGCCGTCAAACTATTTGATTTGGCAGGTAAATTTAAAGTAGGATTATTAATATCAGGTACGGCTAACTTTTTGGTTGTATTACAACTAAAAAGAAAACATAAACTCAAAGCCAATAAACAATAAACTCTTGAAAGATTCATAGAATAATAAATTTGTCAAAATCAAAAAAAGAATGTGGAAAATACAGCTATTTAAAATAAAATAATGCATTATCTTGTAAATTCCTTATTAATTATTCTCTATCGTACACTTTTTACTGAGTCACGCACTTCGCTACGCTTCGTGCGGAGAAAGGGACTTTTGGGGTGAACAATTTTTGATTTTTCGTTG
>CAZXYA010000003.1:0-54663 GCA_964644655.1 uncultured Saprospiraceae bacterium
TTAATGAACGAATTTCATTTTCATCAAAAAAGACAAATTCATCATTTAATTTGACGATACCAGAAAATTGTTTGACTAATTTTAAGAATTCTGCTTCTGTGACTAATCTATCTCCAATAGCAATTTTCCATTCGAAACTAAGCATCTCATCCATATTGATAATGGATTGTTTACCCTGAATCGTCCCATCGTCTTCACTCTCCAATTGCATAGACATTTTAGGGCGAAGTAATTTCCTCAATGCTTTGGGTAATAAAATCTTTATCCCAAATAATTTAATGGTCGGTAGTATTTTAAATAAAATAGCCACAAAATCATCGGAATTAAAAATTAATTGCTCCTTGCCTTTAGATCCGACTAGGTAACTAATTTGTGGAAAAAAATCAGACATCATTGCCAAGTCTCGCAAAAAATCAAGTCGAACAGAACTGTAGCTATTTTTAGCAAAAACATCTTTTAAGGAAATGAGCGGTTCTAAAGGTTGGGTGGTATCTTGTAGGGCTATTTTTACTTCAAAACCTTCCTCGTCTAAATCTTCCACCTGCAAAACGGGAACAAAATCCTTTTCAACAATATAAAACTTGTTCAACCATAACTGAATTGCAGCTGGGTAGGCTCTATTTTCAAATTGGGTAAATTGTTCCAAAGCACCATTAAAAAAGATTTGAAACACCTCATTTTCTTGATAACGCACTTTTAAGTTATGATGTGCTTGCATTAAATAATTCAAGAAAAAGGAAAGTAAACTTGGATAATAATCGCTTTCCGTTGGCTGCTGTATATCCTTACCAATTTTATAAAACACTATATTTTTAGGAGTCAGTTCTTTGACTTTTTCATAAATATCTCGAACAGTTTCATTCAAAATAGCAGGTAGCCAACGAATTTTATAGCGCCTGCCCGTTCGCAGTAATTGCGGAATATAAGCACTTTGAATAGCCAATTTTTCGGCTAAATAATAAGTCAAAAATAAACCACTCAAACAAGGGGCTAATTGTTCAAGTCTTGCCATCGGAATTTCTTCCAACCAAGTCATCAATTTTTCTTCTTCTTCAAAATTGATAATCGTTTTGCCTCGACTATCTCTAAAATTAGCTTGTAGAAAATCTTGTTCTCCATCGAAAAGTAATTCTATTTCATCGACTGCATCCATTTCAGCAGTTAAGGTTTCGATTTCCTTTTTCTTAGCCTTTTTAGTTAAATATTTAGCAACCGATTGGTAGCCTTTTTCTAAGACACTTTTAAAATCTCCCGACGGGTAAAAAACGGGTTTATTCCCTAATAAAGTCACTAATTGTTCCTTACAATTAGGGATATTAGAAAAATCTAATTGTTGAAAAATAGCATCTTGCCACTCATAAGACGTTTCATCAAAATGATAGGTAGCTTGCAAATCTTGAATAGACAAAACGGAGATTTCCTTCTGTTCGCCAATCGTATAGCCTACTCCCTCTAAGCCTTTGAATAAATCAAAACCGTGTAATTCAAAAACTAAAAATGGATCTTTGTCAATTTCATTGGCAATCAAGTAAAGTACAGACGCCAAATGTTTGCAAGGCACGGCTGAATCAGGACAAGAACAATAACCATTCATATCTCGCCAAGAATTCGGAAAGATATGGATGCCAATGCGCTTACAAGCCTCATCTAATTGACTCGGTAATTCTCGGTTGAGTAACTTCGATAAATGAATGGGATTATCGGTGACTAATTGAATGATTTTAGCTTTCTCAGTAGGTGTGAATTTTGCTACCGATACACTTACATCATAGGGCCGACGGCGACTACCTTGCACTTTAGCGGTAATGCGATGTTCATCGATGACAATGTCTTTCGCTAAACCTTTATTGGCATAAGTTTTCCCTCTTGGCAAACGATTAGAATAATCAATTTGCGTGAGGGATTGCAGCCATTCTTTTCCCCAGTAAGTATTGCCGTAAGACTTTCTCATTATAGAAGTGTTTTACGACAAAATTAGGGCTTTTCTAAGTATATTTCACGCAGATTTTTTTCGATTAATTTATAGGGCTATATCCCAAATTGTCGTTTATTAAAAATTTACATCAACAAAAAAACAGCAGGGCGCTTGTGCAAAGCTGGTAATTTACTTTTACGCCAAGCTAGAATTGTTTTAGTGACAATATATTCATTAGGCAAGGTCAAATCCATTGCAATACAAAACCTAGTTTGGGGAGCAAGCACTTTAAATGCCTGTTCTACTAATTGATTGTTTCGGTAAGGCGTTTCAATAAAGAGTTGAGTTTGTTTTCCTTTTTGGGCAGCTTGTTCTAATTTTTTTAAATCTTTACCAACTAGCTCTTTCTTAGGAGACAAATAACCATGAAAAGCAAAACTTTGTCCATTCATGCCAGAACCCATCAGAGCCAATAAAATAGAAGATGGTCCCACCAATGGAATCACTTCTATTCCTTTTTCATGGGCTAATTTAACTATTTCTGCGCCTGGGTCCGCAACGCCTGGACAACCTGCCTCCGATAATAAACCAATATCATTACCTGCTTCTGCGGCTTTTAAGTATTGACTCCATTCTCTATATTCAATGCGCTTGTTAAGTTCCGAAAAGGTCAATTCACTAATAGCTTTAGGATGTGCCGTTGTTTTAATATATCGTCGAGCAGTTTTTGCTTTTTCAACAATAAAAATTTCTAGTTGATGAATAATATCTTTAACATACTGTGGTAGTACATGATGGCCATTTTCACCTAAGGGAGTAGGTATTAAGTATAATTTTCCTTTTTTGCTCATGCTATTTTTTGGGTAAAATTACATTAGAATTCTTAAAATTTACTTTTTAAGGAATTCAAAATAGGCAAAAGTTGCTGTTACGACTCAGCAGGGTTTTACCGCTCTATTATTAATTCGTCGATAATCTTTCTTGCTTTGCCGAGCAAAATGGCTTTTTCCATCAAAAGCTAATAATTTAGTTATCGATAAAAAATAAATACGCCTCCTAAAAACGAATCAATATGTTTGTTTTCTTTTTAATTGCATTAGGTCTTGCCATTTTCGGTTCTTGGTTATATGCCATTATCGAAATTATCTCCGATGAATATAAAAATGATACCGATAAATTATTATGGTTCTTATTGGTTTTCTTTATGCCATTTGTAGGAACTATCGTTTATTTTTTAATTGGTAGAAATAAAATAAGTTTACCAGAAGAAGAATATGTTTAGAAACGGTGAAAAAATGAATTTATAAATCTATAGCTTATCAGAAAGAAAATTGATAATTATCCGCTGGGAAGCTAATCCGTTGGGCGTGTTTTTTCCTCAACGGATTTGGTTCCAACGGATTTTAAATGTATTATTAAAATAAATAATATAAATATATCAATTTTTAATCTGACGCTCTATATTTCTGCTCAGGTACCTACCATTCCATAGCAGGAAAAATAGAACTGTTTTTTTAAAATAAAAATGATTCTCCTTAAAAGTTGCTCATACGGGCAGCTTTTTTTATAGCTTTGCGCTTTTTCTAGAAAAGTGATTCTATGTTAACCACAACTGTTAAAGCAAGTAGTATTTCTAACTTAACGGATGCCCGATATTTTGCGGCATGGCATGTTGATTGGCTCGGTTTTGATTTAACGGCTGATGGTTTAGCTATTTTATCTTTGCCAGCAGTAAAAGAAATAAAAGATTGGATAGAAGGGCCAAAGATAGTTGGCGAATTAGCGGTATTAGATATTGAACAAAGTCAACAAATCATTGATTTTCTCTCCTTAAAATACATTCAAGTAGGTATGCATACGCCCGTTGAGTACCTTAATAGTTTAACTGTTGATTCCATTATTAAAGAAGTGATCATTGAACCTACGACTACTTTTGAAGCATTACAAACCCATTTAAGTACTTACTTCGATTATGTGGATTATTTTTTGATCAACTTTGATAAAAATAATTTAGCTTGGACAGCCATTGAAGCTGGAATTACTTTGACCAGCTCACAACTACAAGAAATTTGTGCGCAATACGAAGTATTTTTAAGCATTGATTTTACCTCTTCCAATACCAAAAAAATATTAGCTACCATCCAGCCTTTAGGCATTTCTGTAAAAGGAGGAATGGAAGAAAAAGTAGGACTTAAGTCTTATGATGAATTAGATGAGGTATTTGAATTGTTGGAGGAAGAAGAATAGTGTTTGTGGAAAGTTAAAAAATAAGGCAGCCCCTCTTTACAAAATATTCAAAATTTCATACGCTGAAAAACTAGTGAGAATAACAAGGGGCTGCTATTAAGTTTTTAAGTCATTAAGCTACCTACCAAACGGATATCCTCTTAAATCCGCTGCCTATGTTTAAAAAAAATATTTTTTTCTCCTAATTTTTTCTTTGCTGACTAACTAGCAATTGGGTAATTTAATTACTTTTAATCTATCTCTTTTCGTAGCAGCAGCAGTTTTTGTTATAAAGAACAAGTTTAAGAAATTGTTGTCTACACCAATAATCTTAAGACCTTCGAAAACTTAACTTACATCGAAATGACTGAAACCAAACTTTAATTTATACACCCACACCACCACAGATGAAGGAAAGAATCAATAAAATAATGCGTTGGTATTTAAAGCAACGGATTGGCAGGATTCAAAAGTTCATAAAAAATCCACATCAAGTACAAGCACAAGTACTAAGGAATTTAATTGAACCAACTAAGCATACACAATGGGGTAAAAAATTTGGGTATCGTACCATTAAATCAGCAGGAGATTTTGCAAAACAAGTCCCTGTTTCTAGTTATGATGAGTTGAAACCTTTCATACAACGAATGATGCATGGAGAAAGAGATGTTTTGTGGAGTGGACAAGTCAAATGGTTTTCAAAATCTTCCGGAACAACTAGCGATAAAAGTAAATTCATTCCTGTTACCGACCGTAATTTATTTTCCAATCATATTCGTGGCAATTGGGACACCATGTCCATGTTATATCATAATAAGCCCGATGCTAGAGTTTTTGCGGATAAAAATTTACTCTTAGTTGGTAGTTTAAGTCAATTTGAAGCATATCCCAAAACAACAATTGGCGATATTTCTGCAATCATGGCACATCGTATGCCTGCGGTCGGTCGTCCTTTCTATGCGCCAGATTTCAAAACTGGATTGATGAGCGAATGGGAGGAAAAGATTGAACGAACAGTCGCATTAACGAAAGATGACCCTGACTTATACATGATAGCAGGGGTACCAACTTGGAATATTGTTTTATTTAGAAAGTTATTAGAAGTAACAGGTAAAGAAAATATATTAGAAGTCTGGCCAAATCTGAGTGTATACGTACATGGAGGCGTTGGTTTTGCACCCTATAAAGAACAATTTAAGCAGTTTTTACCCAAAGATGACTTTGTCTATACAGAAGCCTATAACGCTTCAGAAGGCTTCTTTGCTACGCAACAATTTATAGGAGATGACGATATGCTACTTCTCTTAAATAATGGCGTTTATTATGAATTTTTGCCAATGGAAGAATGGGATAGCTCTCATCCAATTACCATCCCGTTAGAAGAAGTGGAAATTGGTAAAAATTATGCAATGTTGATTAGTACCAACGCTGGTTTATGGCGCTATCGAATTGGCGATACGGTAACTTTTACCTCTAAGTATCCTTATAAAATAAAAATCACCGGTCGTACCAAACAATTTATCAATGCTTTCGGAGAAGAAGTAATGGTCGAAAATACGGACAAAGCAGTTGCCTTAACCTGCAAAGAAACTCGCTCTATTGTTTCCGAATATACAGTAGCGCCAATTTATTTTTCTAAAAATGGAAAAGGAGGACATCATTGGTTGATTGAGTTTGAAAAAGCACCAGAAAGCTTATTAGATTTTACCAAACGACTAGACAAAAAATTACAACAAATTAATTCAGATTATGAAGCTAAGCGTTATAAAAGCATGGCTTTGGAACAATTACGGATTTCTGTTTTACCTAAAGATACTTTCCATAATTGGATGCGAGCTAGGGGAAAATTTGGCGTACAGAATAAGATCCCTCGGTTAGCAAATCATCGACAGTATTTAGAGGAAATTTTACAAATGGTAAAAGAAAAGGCTTAAAATAATTCTCCATTCAAAAGCCCTTCAAAATCTTTATCCTTATGGTCTAATAAAGGCGAAACAAAGTCTCCCTTTTGAATATCCAAAGACCATTTCTCTTGTTTATCTTCCAGTAAATTTGGATAATAAATTCGTTTAATTGGAATTTTACTGTAAAAATCTTTGCGGTGAATGCCATCGGGAATATCACCAATATCAGCAGTTGCTTTGACTAAAAAACGTTTATCTTCTGGTGGGTTTTCTGTTTTAAAAAAATGCAAGCCACTTTCTCCTTTAAAAAATAAATTGGTACAAGCCCCTTCTATTTTAAAGACAATCCCACAAAGAATATCTCCATTTTCAGGTGTTGTAAATTTAGTTTTATTCGGTTTATCAAAATCAATGGTGATATATTCTTTTTTCTGATACCGACCTTTAAGTAATTCGCCAACTTTATCATCTCCTTGAAAAGGAATCGTTGCTTTATACAATGCTTCTCGATACCAAATGGTTTTAGTGGCTATTTTAAAGGCTTTTTTACGAGCAATTTGAGTGTATATTTCTTTTAGCTTATTCGCTTCTAAGCCATAAATAGCCAAAAAGGTTTTATTCCCTGCTCGGTTAATTCGACTGTTTAATTCAATTTTAAATTGAAATAAATCTTTTAGCCACACCTTCAATTGGTCAGCAATAGTCGCATCATAAGCTGTTAATCCCATATAGGCAATGGACACCGATTCTTCGTGTTTTTCAATCCGTTCCTTTAGACTACGCAAATGTTCTTTTGTTTCTAATAAATAACTGTAGCGTTCAGCATTTTGCTGGTTACTCCAGAATTTGTCACTTGATTTTTTCTTTTTTCTTTCTAAAATTTCTATTTCACTTAATAAACGAATAAACGCTCCTCCTTCTTCTAATTTTGCCAAATTACGCCTTAATTCACTCGCATAATCTGCGTAATCAATTTTCTCTAATTCTTCTAATAACAAATCTAAACCAAGAGGGTCTGCATCCAAGGCTATCGTTATTTTTTCATCAACTACCTCAACGTTTGCGATTAATTGGTCTTCATTATCATGTTGATTTAACGCTTGGGCTAAAGGAATAATTAATTGTTCTTTAATCGTTCTTTGTAATTGTCTTGCTCCGTATTCAGGACTATACCCAGTTTTAGCTAAATGACTGAAAACTGCTTCTGAAAGC
This sequence comes from uncultured Saprospiraceae bacterium, assembly GCA_964644655.1. Taxonomy (GTDB): domain Bacteria; phylum Bacteroidota; class Bacteroidia; order Chitinophagales; family Saprospiraceae; genus JAFMDF01. The sequence goes on from CAZXYA010000003.1 coordinate 7,258, forward strand.
GTCAGTTCCAACCGACGAAATTGAATGCCTTCTAATTTTTTAAAAAGGTCAATTTCTCGTTCCAATACATAATGAATCACTTCACTAGACAAAGGCGCAAAAGGAATCACTTCATCAATCCGACCAACTAATTCTGGTCTAAAAAATTGCTGAACTGCACTCATAAAATGGGTCGTCACCGCTTCCTCGTCTATTGATTGCTGTAAACTAATTCGATTACCTTGTAAATTAGTTGCCCCAATATTAGAGGTCATAATAATAATCGTACTACAAAAATTGACCAATTTTCCACTACTATCGGTTAAGCGACCTTCACTCAAAACTTGTAATAATAAATCGAAGAAATTAGGGTGGGCTTTTTCAATTTCATCAAATAATAAGACACAAAAAGGTTCCCGACGCACTGCAGCCGTCAATAAACCATCCGAACCATAGTTCAAACCCGTTAAACGCATGACTGAATAAGGATCAGCATATTCACTCATATCAAAACGCAGCATTTTATCTCGATTGCCGAACATAAATTGCGCTAAGACTTTGGCTAATTCTGTTTTTCCTACTCCCGTTGGTCCTACAAATAATAGAGAAGCAATCGGTTTGCCCGTTTTGGTCAAAGCAGTTTTTACCGAAGCCAATAAATCAACAATACTATCAACTGCTCGTTCTTGTCCAAAAACATTGTTATTAAAATCCTTTTTAATTTGAGTAGGATTCATTGGTACTTCGGGGTCAACCATAAATAATGGCATTCCTGTTTCTTCACAGAAATATTGCAAGACTTCCGAGCGATCTAACTTTTTACTTTTTTCTTTTCTATCAACTGGCTTTTGGTTGATTAAAATACTTTCTAAAAAACGAATTGGTTTACCAGGTAAACCCGCATAAGGCGTAAATCGCCGATTTAGCCTAAGTGTTTCTCGAATTGCTTCGGCATCAATACGGATACGTCGATTACTAGCTAAAGCTTGTACTTTTTTTACAATAATTTCTTCTAAATCTTTTCGAGGCTCTTCTAAGCGAATAATTTGAAACAACGATAAATAATTAGGACTCCGTAATTCAATTCTAGCCATTTCTTCTTCCGTACATTCCGAAATTAAAGTGACTTCTCCTCGGCCAATAAAAGAACGCATATAAGCTGCCATACTTACACTATTTCCTTCGTATTGACCAACCTCAAATAATTCCATAAAATTTCGGACAAACAAGACATCTTTGGTGCTCGCTAATTCTTTGCAAACAATGGCTAAGCCATCTTGCCAGCCTGTATTTCCCGTCAGTTCTTTAATCATGACCGAAGCAGTTGTTTCCCAAAAATCTCCTTCAATTTTTCGGTCTTTTTGTTGTCGAATTATTTCCCAAACCAAAGCCGTTTTTCCTACACCTGATGCTCCAACTAATAAGACATTTCTATTAAATTTTCCTTTTAGCGCTTTTTCCAACTGGTTAAGTGCTTCTTTTCTACCATAAACGACTTGTCGATCTATATTTATTTTTTGCGCAATTTTTGGCAATAATAAATCTTGTTTACCATCCTGTAAAGCTTCTAATTCTTTTAAGCTAGGAAACCGTAAATGAATATTTTGTTGTTCTATAGCTACTGCTTCATGCCAGATACTCGCAATAATGGCATGTACTGATTTTAAGCGTCGTTTTCTAGCAAATTCTAGATGAATCGCATCTTCTAAATTTTCCAGTAATTTATCAATATTATTCGCAAAAGCTTCCACTCCTAACGTTGGTACAATTCCCCAATATCCTTTGTCGGGCAATTCATTAAAAAAATAGTCAAAAGTTAAATCAAAAGCTGGGTAACTAATACCATCTTTAGCGGGCTGTAGGCTAATGATTACGGTATCTTGATAATAGTCTCCTTCTACATACTCATTTAAAATTTGCTGATAATTCCCTTTATTCAGTATTTTTTGCTGAAAAACTTCAGCATATTTCCCTGCCAATAAATGGAAAGGTTCGTTTAGGCGAGTAGCATCCGCATCCATCATTGGCACACGAATAATGTTTTCTTGAAAGAAAGTCAGTTTAAAAGCATGAAAAGGGATGGTAATTGCGTAAGCCATAAATTTATCCAAATGGTTCTATGAAATATCCTGATAAAATACCAAATTTAAAACTTATTTGGAATACTTTTACAAAAACTGTCGCAACGATAAATCTTATTATTTATGAATTGGCTATTTAGCAATAAATTTTGGGGGACTATATTGAGGGCTTTCACCTCGACAATTATCGGGATAAGTTTTGGAAGCACTGCTCTTAAGTTAGCAGTTTGCTTAATACTGATTAGTTTATCAGCCTGTCACGATAAAGAAGCACTCCAACAAGCATTGATTGAAAAAACCGTCGAAGAAAAAGTAGCCAATCATCAAAAAAAGAAAAAAGCTACTTGCAAAAGAGAGGCGCTTGCAGAAGCCTTGGAGATTGCAGATTCTGTAATGATTAAATTGGCTTTAAGTAAAGTGGATACTAGTGGTCAAGGAAATCGACCGATAAAACCTGCCCGTCCAGTATTAGATTTGCCTGTTGATACTACGCCGATAAAACCTTTGTTTGAAGATACGATTGCACAATTGGATACTGCTGTATTATTGGAGAAGCTTGAATTGATGAAAGAAGATACGCTGAATTAATGTTGCTAGTGCTATTATTTTTTGTAATTATTGTTTTAAAAGCCATTAAAAAAGGGGGACAATTTTTCATTATCCCCCTTTTTAATCTTTATTATAAATTGCTAATTTTTCTTATTTCCACTTTCAATCTTTGTTCTTATAATCTGAATAGTTTCTTCATAAGTATCAGGATTAAAAGTGATAATCGTATCTATTTGATAACTTTCATTAGCAATTAAGTTAGTCTTATTTTGTTGGTCTATTATTTCTGCTTTTTGTGGCGTTTTTGAAATAATCCTAGTTTTCACAATTTCCATCGTTTCCTCAAAAGTTTCCACATCAAAAGTAATAAAGGTATCTATTTCATAAGTAGCACCAGGCAATGCCTCCTCATTAGGAACAACTATTTTAGTTGTTGTTTCAAAAGTAAAAGTATCGAACATGATAATAGTATCTATTTCAGACATGGCCACATCTGACTGAATAGGCGTTATAATTTCAGGTGTACAGGCAGTAAAAAAGATAAACACCAAGAATGTAGCTAAAGAAAGCCATACATTTTTCATAATAGTTGGATTTGAATTGTTAATCAAGTAGGAACAATTCTATAATGTACTATCCTGAAAAAGTAACTTTTAAGCAGCTATTTCTTTCTTTACGTCAACCATCTTTTTCAATTTTTCAATTAAAAAGTCGATTTCTGTTTTGGTATTAAAATGAGAAAAAGAAAAGCGAATGGTTTTTCTATCTGCTGGTGCATCAATACTTACCAATACATGAGAACCTTTCTCTGCCCCAGAACTACAAGCACTTCCACCAGAAGCACTAATACCTGAAATATCTAAATTGAGCATCATCATATCCGACTTAGGATGCGGTGGGAAAGAGACACTTAAAACAGTATATAAATAATTTTCTTGACAACCGTTAAATTGAATGTCTTCAAAATTTTGGGTCAATTGGTCTTTTAAATATTGGCGTAGCTCATTAATATGAGCATGTCTTTCATTCATATTTGCTACTGCCATTTCTAGTGCTTTAGCAATACCTACGATTCCATAAAAATTCTCTGTTCCACCTCGCATATTTCGTTCTTGTGAACCACCATCTATATAAGGTTTAATCATGGATTCGCCATTAATGTAAACAAAACCAACGCCTTTAGGGCCATGAAATTTATGCGCTGCCCCCGTTAGAAAATTGATTTTTGTTTTGTCTACATCAATAGGAAAATGCCCCATTGTTTGCACCGTATCCGAATGAAATAAAGCATTATGTGCTTGACAGGTTTTGGAAATTTTATCCATGTCCATCACCGTCCCTATTTCATTATTAGCATGCATTAAAGAAACTAATGTCTTCTTGTCAGAATTTTCTAATAAAGCATTTAATTGGTCATTATCGACTCTACCACATTTATCAATGTTCACAAATTCTACTGTGATACCATGTGATTTTTCTAAACTTTCAACTGTATGCAATACACAATGATGTTCCATTTGAGAAGTAATAATCCGTTGAACACCTAAATCTCTAACAGAACATTTCAATGCCATATTGGTAGCTTCTGTTCCACCAGAAGTAAAAAAGATTTCTCCTATAGAAGCATTAATAGCTTTAGCAATGGTTTTTCTAGCTTTCTCAATAATCGAACGGGAAGTCCTTCCTTCTCTATGAATAGAAGATGGATTACCATAATTTTCTTGCATTACTTTAGTCATCGCTTCAATTACAGTTGCATCTAAAGGTGTGGTTGCTGCATTGTCAAAATAAACTCTCATGGAATGCTTTTATTCGTATTATGGACATTCTTGCCCATGTAAATGGTTAGTAAAATTTTACAGACAATGAGTGCCTGTACTATAATGAAACAAAGGTAGCCATTAAAAAAGTAAAAGTCGAATAACACATGAACATTCCTTTATATAATCATATAAAATTTAATAGTCGTTGATATTTATAGGGTTTCTTATCTTTGCCCTAATTTTTTCATAAGGGAATTTCTTCCCATTACGATAGCATCATGGAGTATAGAAGAAGAAAGCAACAAAACGCTCAAAAGAAGGATAAAACGAAGTATGGTCCATTTAATCCAAAGGCAATCAATCGACTGCAAACGAAAGATAAGATTGCTTTAAGCGATTTGGGGGACGACATTCGATTGAATAAATTTGTGGCACATTGTGGCATTTGCTCTCGACGAAAAGCAGACGAATACATCAAGCAAGGTCTAGTTCAGGTAAATGGGAAATTAATCAAAGAACCAGGGCATCGAATTAAGCCAACCGATGAAGTAAAATATAAGAATGAAATCATTAAAATAGAGGTTCGTCGAATCTATGTCTTGATGAATAAACCTAAAGGAACCATTACCACTTCTAGCGACGATAAAGGCAGAAAAACCGTCATGGATTTAATTGGTACGGATGTTAAGGAACGAATTTTCCCTGTTGGACGGTTAGATAGGGAAACAACGGGTTTATTGGTCTTTACCAATGATGGTGATTTAGCGAAAAAATTATCGCATCCGAGTTATAATGTCAAAAAGATTTACCACGTCGTTTTAGATAAACCTGTTATCAAAAATGATTTACAAAAAATCAGAGAAGGGCTAAATTTAGAAGATGGCAAAGCCGTAGTAGATGGGATTGATTATGCTAGAAATAAAGGTAAAAATGAAGTAGGCATTGAAATCCATATCGGTAAAAACCGAATTGTCCGTCGTATTTTTGAGCATTTAGGTTATGACGTTGTGAAGTTGGACAGAATGTATTATGCGGGGTTAACCAAGAAAGACCTACCAAGAGGACGGTATAAGTTTTTGGACGAGCAGGAGATTATTATGTTGAAGCATTTTGTATAGCCTTTTAATTTGTAACGAAAAGACGTAAGTTCTCAATTTAAAATTTTCAATTTTCAATTCACAATTTTCAAAAAGGAGCAATTGCCAAATTCTCTGAACCCTATGATGAAAATTTACAAAAATTTAAAGTATTAGCGCTTAAAGATTATCGTTTGCTAACCACCCCCTTTTGAAAATTGAAAATTGTTTAACTTATTTCATAGTCATTGAGAACTTACGAAAAGACTTCTTTTGGCACGGAAGGACACGACTTTTTATTATAATTTTTTATGTTTTTATTAGCGAATCTCATACTATTTTGGAAAAACTAACGAATAACATAATTTTTCATAACTTCAAACCGTGTCTTTCCGTGTCAAAAAACAGAAAAACTACTCAACACTCAACGACATTAGCTACAAAACCCTAACTTTGCAGGCTTTAATAGCTAAAGGAGAAATTAGCTAATAATTTAATAATTGATGTCTGACCGAATTTATCGTTCATCATTCATCGTTCATCATTTCAAAATGACGGTTTTCGAAAATCTACAGCAAATCATAAAAGATATTGAGGCGGCTCAGCCAGCAGATTTAGCGGCATTAGAGCAATTTCGTATCAAATATCTAGGGTCTAAAAATATTATCAAACCTTTATCCAAAGGCTTTCGAGAAGTACCCAATGAGCAGAAGAAGGAATTTGGGCAATTGCTAAATAAAGCGAAGCAAAATGCAGAACAAAAATTCCAATCCTTAAAAGATAGCTTGGAAACAGTTGCTGATGAAGCAGTAGGAGAAGACTTAGATTTGACCGCACCAGCAGAAGCGATTGCTTTGGGTTCTAGACACCCTGTGTCTATCACCATGAATCGCATCATTGATATTTTTGCTAGAATCGGATTTGCCGTAGCTGAAGAAAGAGAAATTGAAGATGACTGGCATAACTTCACGGCAATGAATACGCCTGAAGACCACCCTGCTAGGGATATGCAAGATACTTACTATTTAAAGAATAGTACCTCTATGTTGTTGAGAACCCATACTTCTTCCGTACAGGCAAGAACCATGACGACTCAGCAACCGCCAATAAGAATTATTGCACCCGGTCGAGTCTATAGAAATGAAACGATTTCTGCTCGGTCGCATTGTCAATTCCATCAAGTTGAAGGTTTGTATATCGACAAAGATGTATCTTTCGCAGATTTGAAACAGACTTTATTATACTTCGCAAAGGAAATGTATGGGGTCGATACAAAAATCAGATTGCGTCCTTCTTATTTCCCCTTTACAGAACCAAGTGCAGAAATGGATGTTTCTTGCTTTATCTGTAATTCCAAAGGTTGTAATGTTTGTAAAAAAACGGGCTGGGTAGAGATTTTAGGTTGTGGAATGGTAGACCCGCAAGTATTAGAAAATTGTGGCATTGATTCAACCGTTTATTCAGGTTTTGCTTTTGGTATGGGGATAGAACGACAAGCGATGATGCAATACGGAATTAACGATATTCGATTATTATTTGAAAATGATGTTCGATTCTTGCAGCAATTTCAATCTGCTTTGTAGTTTAATTAGTTGATTATGATTACTAAACTTTCCATATCTAATTTTAGAAGTTTAAAGGACGTTGACTTGCCTTTGAGTAAAATTAATGTGCTTACTGGTAGCAATAATAGTGGAAAGTCTAGTGTGATATATGCGATTCTAACTTTAATGAATTTTGTTCGCAATCCTAATCAAGGTATAGATTCCCTATTTAATTATCATTATATTAATTTAGGTAAATTAAAAAATGTTATTTATTCGAATGATTCCTTTAATACAATGGAAATAGAAATATCAACTATCAATAATAATATTTCGACTAATTACGGACTGAAACTTAATGATAAATATGGGAGTGCTGTACATCTAAGTATGAATAATTCTTCAAAATTATCACAAAATATTATTTTCCCCTACGATTTAGAATTAGAGAAATATAATATACCTAAAGATGAAAAGAACACTTATTTATCTATCTTTTGGAATGGTATTACTGTTCAAGATTTAAGGATTAAGAATTTAGATAAGGTTAAGAGTTTTTTTAGAATCCAAACTGATAAAGATCTTGCAGAGTCATATTTACTTGAAGCGTATAATGCTCCTTTTAATAATTTAATACAAACAAATTTTATTCCTATTTCCAGAGGTTTTTCTAAGCCGTATTATGCAGCAATTCCTCTAACAGGATTTCATGTAACAGAAGAAGAAATTGCAACGATAATTGCAACTTCTAATATTGCAAGTAAAATCTCTTATTACTTAGAGAAAATTGTTAATAAAAGTTTTAATATACATCAAGAAGTTGGAACATCTGTTTTCTATTTACAAATTCGAGATAGAGATACACCAAATACTAATTATCTGGTAAATGAAGGAACAGGGATTGGTCAATTAGTTACAATCCTTGCCAAAGCTTTAATGAAAAGCAATAAATTCATCTGTATTGATGAACCAGAAATACATTTACATCCAACAATTATATCGAAGTTAGTAGCAGCCTTAATTGAAATAGCAGATAAAGAAGAAAAGCAGTTTTTGATTTCTACACATAGTGAACAATTTGTTGTTGCTTTAATGCACCAAGTCGCTGACAAAAATTTAAAACCAGAAGATGTCAATGTTTTCTATTTGAAGAAAGAGGGGAAAGAAACTAAAATTGAACAACAAAAAATTAACAAAAAAGGTCAGATACAAGGAGGGCTAATGAATTTTTATGGAGAAGAATTAAAAGATTTAGAAGGTTTTTTTCAAAAAAATAAGTAAGCCACACTATGGAATTAGTCGTAAATGAGTGGCTACCAGAAGCTTTAAAACCAGAAGGATTAGACAAAGAAATATCTCAAGCAGATACCTTAGCATTTCTTGAAAAATTTATAAGTAATAAAGATAAAATAGTTGTCAAAAATGAAAGCGCTTTTGAAAAAAAAGTACATTTTTTTAAAAAGAAATATGCTTACGATAAAGAAGCATTAAAACTCTTAAAAGCCTTACTTAGATTAATTCAAGATGAAAAATATTGTAGAATTGTCGATGAATCTGAATTAGCTTCTCTTCCTGAAAGAATCAATGAAAAATTGAACCTTCCAAATACAAATTATAGTAGTGATATCTACCTTTTTGAGGCAGCCTCTACTACCACAGAAAAAACAATTATTACTTCGGACATAAAATTAGTGGAATTATTTCAAGAGGAAGAAGAATATAAAGTGGTTCACTTTGATGAATTTATAAAAAATTATTAAAATAATAATCTATTTTGAAACCAAGCATACCAAAAGGCACAAGAGATTTCAATCCAGAACAAGTCTCCAAAAGAAATTACATTTTTGACACCATCAAAAAAGTGTTTATCAAATATGGCTATCAGCCCATTGAAACACCTGTAATGGAAAATTTGGCGACTTTGACGGGCAAGTATGGAGAAGAAGGCGATAAATTGTTGTTCAAAGTCTTAAATAATGGCGATTTTTTAAAGAAAGCAGATAAGCAAGCCATTGCAGATGGCAATTCTCCTAAATTAATTCCCTCTATTTCAAAAAGAGGTTTACGGTACGATTTAACCGTTCCTTTTGCTCGCTTTGTGGTCATGCATCAAAATGAGATTTCCTTTCCTTTCAAAAGATACCAAATCCAACCAGTTTGGCGAGCCGACCGACCACAAAAAGGTCGCTACCAAGAATTCTATCAATGCGATGTCGATGTAGTCGGTTCTAATTCCTTGATGTATGAAGCAGAGTTGGTCCAGATTTATGATGAAGTATTTGCAACCTTAGGCATTAATACAGAAATCAAAGTTAATAACCGAAAGATATTAGAAGGTATAGCAGAAGCAGCAGGTATTCCCGACCAATTTATGGATATGACGATGGCGATTGACAAATTGGATAAAATTGGCATAGCAGGCGTTCGCAAGGAATTAGTAGGAAGAGCAATAGGAGAGACTGCTATTGATAAGATAGAAAAAATGCTAGGCGTAACTTCCTTAGCCCCTTTAAAAGAGTTATTTGTAGCTAGTCCAACAGGCCTAAAAGGCATAGAAGAACTAGAAGCATTTCACAGTTATTTCGATTTAAAAGCACCGACTAATGATGTGGTGTTTGACATTACTTTAGCTAGAGGATTGAGTTATTATACAGGCTGTATTTTTGAAGTGAAAGCCAGTACAAATAGTTACCCTAATTTAAAAATGGGTAGTATTGGCGGTGGTGGTCGGTATGATGACTTGACAGGAAATTTTGGTTTAAAAAATGTCTCAGGAGTAGGTGTTTCTTTTGGAGCAGCAAGAATTTTTGACGTGATGGAAGAATTGGATTTATTTCCAAAAGAAAGAGGAGATAGCTTAAAATTATTATTTGTCGCTTTTGATGACGCGGCTCATAAATATGCTTTTGCTTGTTTGAATAAAATTCGAGCAGCAGGAATAAATGCAGATTTATATCCGACACCCGCTAAAATGAAAAAACAGATGAAATATGCCAATGACAGAAAAGCGCCTTTTGTAGCGGTTATTGGTAGTAATGAAATGGAGGCAGGAAAAGTGCAGCTAAAAAATATGACGACAGGGGAGCAAAATTTGTTAACAGTCGAAGAAGTAATTGAGCAATTATTTGTATGACGAATTTATCGTTCATCATTCATCATTCATCGTTTTAATCATGCCCAGATATAAAAATCTAGCCACCGTTCAAGAAGACTTAGCCAATGGCCTAATCACCTGCGAACATTTAGTGGAATACTACTTAGACCGTATTAATGCGACTAAAGATTTAAATGTTTATATAGAAGTTTTTGAGGAAGAAGTCCTAGCGCAAGCGAAAGCCTTAGATGCCAGATATAAAAATGACCCGACATCTGTTGGGAAGTTATTTGGAATGGTGATTTCTATCAAAGATGTCTTGTGCTATAAAGACCATTCTGTAACGGCAGGCGCAAAAATCTTAGAAGGTTTTAAATCATTGTTTACCGCAACAGGTATAGAACGATTATTAGCCGAAGATGCACTTATTATTGGGCGAGTGAATTGCGACCAATTTGCAATGGGTTCAACGAATGAAAATTCCCATTATGGGCCAACTAAAAATGGCTTGAATCCAAATAAAATTCCAGGTGGTTCTTCTGGTGCCTCAGCAGTATCCGTGCAGATTGATACTTGTTTAGTTGCGTTGGGAACAGACACAGGGGGATCAGTTAGACAACCCGCAGCATTTTGTGGGATTCTAGGATTTAAACCAACGTATGGGCGCGTCTCTCGCTACGGCTTATTAGCTTATGGTTCTTCTTTTGACCAAATTGGCGTACTAGCCAATAGCATTGAAGATATTGCTTTGACATTAGAATTAATGGCGGGTAGAGATGAATTTGATAGTACCTCTAGTAGTCAAGCAGTACCCAATTATTCTAAAGGGTTAACCTTTGGTAGAAAAGCAAAAATTGCCTATTTCCCAACCGCTGTAGAACATCGAAGTTTAGATGCCGATGTACGCAATCAAACTTTAAATTTAATCAAACAACTAGATATTGATGGACACACCGTAGAAGGTGTTGATTTTGATTATCTCGATTATATTATTCCAGCCTATTACGTTTTAACTACTGCAGAAGCTTCTTCTAATTTATCTCGTTTTGATGGTATTCGGTATGGTTATCGAAGTCCAAATGCAACCAATTTAGAAGAAACCTATACCATGTCTCGCACAGAAGGGTTCAGCACCGAAGTAAAGCGTCGAATCATGTTGGGGACTTTTGTATTGAGTGCAGGTTATTATGATGCGTACTATGGCAAAGCTCAGAAAGTACGTCGATTAATTGCAGAAAAAACAGCCGAGATATTCAAGAAATACGATTTTATTTTAATGCCAACCGCCCCCGGTCCAGCTTGGGATATTGGTGCAGTTAATGATGACCCTGTAGCGATGTATTTAGCAGATATCTTTACCGTACAGGCTAATATGGCTGGTATTCCTGCTATTTCTATTCCTTTGGGAGAATCGGACGGTATGCCGATTGGCGTGCAGTTGATGGCTAATAAATTTGAGGAAGGAAAATTATTGGCTTTTTCTAAGGAATTGGTATAGATCTAAATTTTAATCTAGAAATACGGTAAGTAAGAGCTTATTGGGAATTTATCCTCCCGAAGGTCGGGACAAGTTTCGTGTTAAAAAGCGCCTTTTTTATCTCCAAAACAAATCCCCAACAAGCTCTAAAGTTGGTCTTATACCAAATAGGTTGATTTCCTATTTTTAAATAAAAATAGTCCTTCATGTAGTAATTGACAAGCTATTCCTTTTATTAACACTTCTCTCCTTCAGTACCTCATTCGCAAGTCATCGCTACAAAACTTTAATCTTAATATTCCGAAAATAAACCCGATCTCCATGATCTTGTAAAGCAATATGTCCTTTGCGACTCTTCCCAAAATCAGGCATATCTTTAAATTTACTATTGGCTATCATTTTTGTCCACTCTTCCGTAAACATTTCATATTCTACTAATTTCTTGCCATTCAACCAATGTTCTGCTTTGCCATTATTGATGATTAAGCGGACTTGATTCCACTCATTAGCCGCTTTAACCGTTTCATATTTACAGGCAATCATATCGTATAAATCACCTGCTCGATGCGTTTCAATGCGGGCATCGGGATGACAAGCATTGTCTAAGATTTGCATCTCTGGTCCTGTCTGCCAAACATAATCATTTTGCTCGCCTTCCACTACATTAAAGATAATACCGCTGTTGCCACAATTGGCAATTTTCCATTCTAGGCTTAATTCATAATTTTCGTATTGTTGGTCGGTGATAATATCTCCTCCATCTTGGGCTTGCCAGCCTCCATCATCTTTTTGTTTAGAATTCAAGAATAAAGCACCGTTTTCTACTTTCCAACTCGCCCCAATCGTTTCTTTTTTGAAATTTCGCCAGCCCTTAGTCGTTTGTCCATCAAATAATAATTGCCAGCCAGCCGCTTTTTCAGCAGCCGTTAAAGTATTAGGTGCAATTTGCCCTTGTTGGACAGTTTTAGAACCAGGTCTATCTGTCGGAATTTGATTCATCGTGTACCAAGCTTCAGATGTCCATAGACTATGCCCCAATGCACTCACATAAGGGTTTAATAAATGGACATATACCAAATGGTTTGCTTTCATACCGTCTAATTCTAAAAAGACTTTTTTTCTATCTTCTGAGACATTAACGGATAAAACATTCAGTTGGGTCAAATCCAATTTTGGCCCACCATAATTAGCGGTTGGTTCATAGCGCCATTGTTGAATATCATAATCTGCTTTTGCCCAACCTTGTCCTTCTTGTAAGGGTTCGGTAAACTCAATCTCTACGCCATTAGATTTTGCTCGCACCGCCAACATTTCAAAAGTAGATTTACCATTATACTTTAAGCGTTGTAAACCATAAAATAATTTATCGTTTTGTCGCCAGTTTCCTGTAGAACCAACACCACCGATGTATAAAGCGCCATCTGGTGCCCAAACCAAACGGTTGACCCCAGCTTCCAATCCTTGGATAAATCGGAAGACACAACCTTGATATTCCCCATTGACCTTTTCGACAAAATCTCTTTTTATTCCACCATGCGTTAATTCACCATGAATCAACTGTCCTTTATAAGGACCATCATTAATATAAGAAGGTGTGGTTGGAGAATTGCCTATTTCATCTTGCGGCAACCAAACAACAGGTAATTTTTCTGTTAAATTAGCTGTGCCTTCAAAATCAACGGAACGAGAACCAAACCAAGCATCTTTACTTACATGGACAATTTTACTAGAAGGCAACCAATCGCCTTGATTGTCTGCAATAAAAATTTCTTCATCGACGCCAATACCTATACCATTCGGGGTTCTTAGTCCATTGGCTACAAATTCAATTGCGCCCGTTTCCTTGGAAATTTTAACGGCACTTCCTCTATGTTTGGGTTGATTCAAAGCACTAGCGCCACCAGGCAAAATCCCTGTAGCTAAAGTTGCATAAAAATAGCCTTCTTTATAAGCTAAACCAAAACCGAATTCGTGGAAATTAGCGGTCACATCCCAAGCATTACAAACAGTTTGGTATTCATCAATTAGCCCATCTTTGTCATTATCGACTAATTTAGTCAATTCTTGTTTTTGCATGATATAAATCTCCCCATCCACTATTTTTAAACCCAATGGTTCTGCTAATCCAGTTGCAATTTTAGTAGCCGTCATTTTAGCAGGGTCACCCGAATCTGCGTTTTCTACAATATAAACGGCCCCTTCTGAATCCCAAGTACTCACCGCTAATCGACCATCGGGGAAAACATCCAAACCACCTACTTTTGGTAAAAAAGTATTGGGTCTTGCTTGGCTTAGATCATAACTTGGATGGACTTCTTTTAAAGGGGCACGGTCGCCTGGAATCGTAGAATTGCTGACCAATTGACCACCACCTGCGGGCGTAGCTGATTTTTTATGAGCATATACAGTAGAAGGAATGGTTACAAATTCACCATCTGAAAAAGAACGCCATTTTAAAATAATTGCTTGACCACCACCATTTTCAAAATATTCTAAACGGAAAGGATGATAGCCTTCTGCTAGTGCCACTTCCCCATCTTTAGCATCCGCTCCATGCAAACCATCATGATTAATGACTTCTTTGCCATCAATAATAAGTCGAGATCCATCGTCACTTAGTAGGCGAAAAACAAAATTAGCGCCACTTGGAATATTTAAATAGCCTTCTGCTGAAATAGCAAAATGGTCTTTTAATGGGCCAAAATCATCCCCTTCTGCATCAATATTAGGTAGAACAAATGTGAAAATCGGTTCAGCCTTCCAATCAATATCTGCCAATTTGCTGACGTCATTTTCAAAAGTAAAGACCTTTCCAATAGACCCGATACTCATTTCATTAGGCCTAATGTTTTCGTCTCCTTTTATTAAATCTGCCTCTTCTATTTTGGTCGCTTCCAGAGCGATTTGATTGGCTTCTTCCGTTTTATCCAAATCCATGATATAGCTGACCATATTTTTAACATCGGCCTCGTCTAAATCAGGATGGGCGCTCATAACCGCTTCTCCCCAATTTCCACCACCGCCATTCTTTATTTTATTAATTAATAGGGCAACATTTTCATCAGTATTTCTATATTTTTTAGCAATGTCTAAATAAGCAGGACCAACTGTTTTGACATAAGTATTATGGCACGTTTTGCAATCACTCCGAGCAATTAATCTAGCGCCTAATGGTTTTTCTTCGACTTCTTCCTCTCCCTTTTTATTAGTATCCGCAATCAATGGTGCTTTGACAAAACTGCAAGTCAAAGACGTAGTACTATTATTATTTAAGGTTAATATCCCATCGACATCTACTGCGGTAAGGTTTTTAGCCGTTCTTGGCGAAGTATTGATTATTTTAAACTCCCCATTGCTTGCAATTTTGTCTGCTGCTACAATGGAACTTGCATTCGTTTTTAAAGAGATGCTCACCCCATCAGGGACATTAGCCGTTGTAAAAACTCTTTCAAAAGAAGCTAAACCAGTCTCCGATATTTTGGCTTCGGGTTGCTCGGTAATTTGAATGGTATTACCATCTACTAAATTCAATTCATATTTTAAAATAGCTTGTCCATTTTTGATTTGATGTCCTTTATACTGAATTTTGACCGCTTCTTCCTTTCCTCCACGACTAACCTGCCAAGGTGTTTTATGATCACTTACAAACCAAGCATCTCCAATACTCAAAGGTTGCGGTCCATGAGCAGTCGTATAAACCGCACCGTCCAATTCCACATTACCTGACCAAACTTTATGCAAAGCGGCATTTTGGGTACTATAAGCTGCCCATACCTCCTCCTGCAAAGCCAGCGTTATCATTCTTGGTTGTTGGTCTAATACCGAACGAAAAATCCAAGGACTATGAGGACGTTCAATGGTAGGCGCAGGGTCGGATGTACATTGCCATAATAATAAGATAGCAAAAATGGTGGTGATTTTCGTTAATCGTTTCATACAATAAAATTAGATGGTAGGTAGGTGGTTGGCTGTCTACCTTTTAGAAAATGATTGTTTAGAAGTATTGTAGAAAACAAATCTACTTTTTTTCAAGCATACAAAAAATTTTTAGTGTGACTATTACACTAAGAGATTCTAAAAGCCTTTAAAATCTTGTTAATCCCATCTTTTTTAGCAATTTCACCGTATAGAAATCGTATTTTCGCAATTCTGTGTACTGTATACTTTAAGTTATTGACCGCAATATAAATCACAGGTCATGCATTAAAACTGTTGATTTTTTACCACAAAGAGACATAGAACACAAAGCTCACATAGTTTTTGACGAGCGTAGTTTAGTGTTTCTATTATAAAATGTATCGAAAAAAGGAAGTAAAAATAGTATTTGGTCAAAACCTTAATACAAAACTGTTTCCTTTTGAAAATATCAAATCAACCTATTTGGTAGACAATCCAATTCCTCTTAACACCCCTAATTCATCATTCAAAATTAGCGCATGAAACAATTAGCTTATTTATTTATACTCGTCTTATTTTTTGCCGCTTGTCAAGGAGATAGCAAGCAAACAACTCCTCCACCAACAGTAACGGTGAAAAAAATTCCTATTCCTAAGTTTGATAGAAATGCGGCCTATGATTATGTGGCAAAACAAGTAGCATTTGGTCCTAGAGTGCCTAATACGGCGGCGCATAAAGCAACTAAAGAATGGTTGTCTAGTGAGCTAAAAGCCAATGGGGCAAGCGTGATTGAACAAGATTTTAAAGCAAAAGCCTATACTGGAACGATTTTAAATGGCACCAATATTATTGGACAATATAATCCGAGTGCAAAAAAACGAATTGTTTTGGCAGCCCATTGGGATTCTCGACACATTACGGATAATGATCCTGACCCAACTAAGCAGAATTTGCCCGTTGATGCGGCAGATGATGGAGCAAGTGGAGTCGGTGTATTATTAGAAGTTTCTAAACATCTAGCAACCTTGCCAGATAATATGGGGGTAGATATTATCTTTTTTGATGCAGAAGATTATGGCAATCCAAATGATGGAAATACTTATTGTCTTGGTTCCCAACATTGGTCAAAAAAATTCCATGTTAGTGGATATAAAGCAAAATATGGCATTTTATTAGATATGGTAGGCGCTAAAAATCCACGGTTTCCTATAGAAGGTACTTCTGCTACTTTTGCACCTCAACTGGTTAATAAGGTTTGGAAATTAGCCCAAGAAATGGGACATGGCACTTATTTTTCAATGGAAAAAGTGGAAGGAATTACAGATGACCATTTGTTTGTCAATAGAATTGCAAAGATTCCAATGATTGACATTATCAATTTACCGAATAATTCAGGGCAAAAATTTGTAAAACATTGGCATACCACTAATGATAATATGGACAATATTAATAAACGAACTTTAGGAGCCGTTGGACAGGTAGTGTTGGCGGTTATTTTTAATGAGGCAATGGGGAAATTTTAACTAACATCAAAAGTCAATAATGAAATATTTCTTTTTACCAATCCTTCTCCTACTATCGCTATTTGCCTGCAAAAATGAAGTAGTTGATACGCCAATAAAGCGGGTAACAAATTTACCTATCCCTAAATTCAATTCAGCATCAGCTTATCATTTTGTAGCAAAGCAAGTGGAATTTGGTCCGAGAGTGCCAAATACTACTGCACATAAAGCAACGAAAGAATGGTTAGTTAGCCAATTAAAAAAACATGGTGTAGCAACTGTAATTGAGCAAGATTTTGTAGCAACTGCTTATACCGAAGAAAAATTAAATAGTACCAATATCATTGCTCAATATAACCCCAAAGCTAATGAACGAATTCTATTGGCTGCCCATTGGGATTCTCGACATATCACGGATAAAGACCCAGACGAAACAAAAAGGGATTTGCCTGTAGATGGTGCGGATGATGGCGCAAGTGGTGTCGGTGTTTTATTAGAGGCAGCAAGGCATTTGACTACCCTTCCTGATTATATAGGCGTAGATATTATTTTTTTTGATGCCGAAGATTATGGCACGCCAAGTAAAACAGAAACTTATGGTTTGGGCGCTCAATATTGGTCTAAAAACCCCCATGTCAAAAATTATAAAGCTAAATATGGCATCTTACTAGATATGGTAGGTGGCAAGAATGCTCACTTTAGGAAAGAATTATACTCCATGCAATATGCCTTAGCGGTTACGAATAAAGTTTGGAAGTTGGCAGCAGAAATGGGACGGAGTGCTTACTTTTTAGATGAATTAGGTGAAGCGATAGCAGATGACCATTATTTTGTGAATACCATTGCAGGTATTCCAATGATTGACATTATTAATTTACCTAAAGATAGTGGACAGACTTTTGTAAAACACCACCATACGACTCAGGATAATATGAACAATATAGACAAACGAACTTTAGGAATAGTCGGGCAGGTTTTATTGGCGGTCATTTTTAATGAGGCGATGGGGAAGTTTTAATCAAAATATATAGAAAGATGATTCCTTTTGAAATATTTAGCGCTTCCAGAACTTAGAGTTCTGGAAGCGCTTTTTATATGATTTACTTGATCAATTTCAAGAAGCACCTCCATAGCCGTCAGGCTAAGAAAAAATATGGTCGGTGCGCTGCACCTTAGAGTGGCATAATAGCGGGTTTTATACAAATGTGGTCGCCCCTGCTAGGGCTTTTAAATAAGAGGTGCAGCGCACCGACTACATTTTTCCATTTCTACTTGCAACTTCTCTTAGCCTCACGGCTATGGAAGCACCTCTTAATATACCTCCTCCACGATCTGCTTAATCGTAGCCACATCTCCCATCGTATAATAATGCATACAAGGCACCCCTTTCGCTTTTAATTCTTTAGACTGCTGAATGCACCATTCAATACCGACTTGCTTTCTTGCCTTTCCATCTTTGGCAGCAGCAATAGCAGTTGCTAAATCTTGTGGTAAATCCAAATGAAATAACCTTGGAATAGAATTTAATTGATATTTCTTGGTTAATGGTTTTAGACCAGGTACAATTGGTACATTAATGCCCATCGCTCGACACCTATCGACAAACTCAAAATAGTATTTATTGTCAAAAAACATTTGAGTTACTATGTAATTGGCACCCGCTTCTACTTTTTGCTTGGCAAAATCTAAATCACTTTCTAAATTAGGTGCTTCAAAATGTTTTTCTGGATAGCCTGCTATACCGATGCAGAAATTGGTCTTTTCTCCATTTTCAATATTATCATCAAGGTATTTTCCATTATTCATATTGGCTATCTGTTTGACCATATCCAAGGCATAATTGTGTCCGTCTTTCTCAGGAATAAATTTTCCGTCGAATTTTCTAGCATCTCCTCTTAAAGCCAATACATTATTAATATCTAAGAAATTTAAATCAATCAATACATTTTCTGTTTCCTCTTTGGTAAAACCACCACAAATCAAATGAGGCACCGCATCTACCCCATAACGGTGCATAATAGCCGCACAAATCCCTACCGTGCCCGGTCGTTTGCGAATGGCCGTTTTTTCATAATAACCCGTTTCTTTTTTTACGTAAACAAATTCCTCTCGGTGGTAAGTGACATCAATAAAAGGCGGCTTAAATTCCATTAAAGGATCCAAAGTATCAAAAATAGCTTTCATACTTCCACCCTTCAACGGTGGTAATACTTCAAAAGAGATTAGGGTATTGCCGTTGGCATTATCAAAATAGTCTGTTACTTTCATGGTAATTTTTTAACAAAAAAATAGTTCAGTTCTAATTTTTGAAATTTAGCCTATGGTTGGTTTGCAAAGGTAATGGTTGTGTATGATATAACTTCGCATTTTAGGCTGTTTCTTTTGCACTTATTTTTAACTTTAAAATCGGTCATAGTATCAACAATACTCCCTCTTTCAAAGAAAAACTAAGCACAAAATAAACTACCCTAAATTTACGACCTTATATCATACACAACCCTAAGGAATTCCTTTTTGAGGTTCGACGGATTTTAATCAACATCTTTCCGTTTACCAAACAATTCTATATTCATAAGTTTTATTGCAAGGATTGTTTCATTTTTATCTAATTCCTTTTTTTGAAAAATAATTTCCTATTCTTTTAATTTCCTTCTTTTTTTGCCGCCTAGCTCATTTGGGTCAACTATCTTTGTGCCTTATTTCGACTTTAATATATCTTTTTAAAAGCAATTCAAATGAATGTTTTAATTCTTGGAAGCGGTGGTAGAGAACACACTTTTGCTTGGAAAATTAGCCAAAGTCCACTTTGTACGAAAATCTATATTGCACCCGGTAATGCAGGAACGCAACAACATGGGATAAATGTCGCTATCAATCCGATGGATTTCGAAGCCGTCAAAAAATTAGTCATTGACAAAAATATCAAGATGGTCTTGGTTGGACCAGAAGCCCCTTTAGTAGCAGGTATTTATGACTTCTTTAAAAAAGATACGGCTTTACAGTATATTCCTCTCATCGGCCCTTCAGCTAAGGGTGCGCAGTTAGAAGGAAGCAAAGCTTTCTCTAAAGCTTTTATGGCAAAACGAAATATTCCAACGGCAGGCTATCAGGAATTTACCCAAGCGACCCTTCAAGAAGGCTTGGCTTATATTGAGCAACAAACCCCACCAATTGTTTTAAAAGCAGATGGCTTAGCGGCGGGAAAAGGGGTGTTAATATTGAACGATATAGCAGAAGCAAAGATGGAATTTACGGCAATGCTTGACGGTAAATTTGGTGCCGCTAGTGAAAAAGTAGTCATCGAAGATTTTTTAGATGGTATTGAATTTTCTGTTTTTGTTTTGACTGATGGAAAGGACTATAAAGTATTGCCTATTGCTAAAGATTATAAACGGATTGGCGAAGGAGATACGGGTTTGAATACAGGGGGTATGGGCGCTATTTCACCTGTCCCTTTTGTGGATAAAAGCTTAATGCAGAAAGTCACCGAACGCATTATTATACCAACGGTGGAAGGAATAGCAGCAGATGAATTGGACTATAAAGGCTTTGTTTTTATTGGCTTAATTAGGGTAGGAAAAGATCCTTATGTTATTGAGTATAATTGCCGAATGGGCGACCCAGAAACAGAAGTCGTATTGCCTAGGTTGGAAAATGACTTAATGGAATTATTTATTGCTTTATCGGAAGGTAGCTTAAATGAGATAGACATTAAAATCGCTGAAAAAGCAGCGGCCACAATTATGTTAGTTTCTGGTGGTTATCCAGAAGCTTATGAAAAAGGAAAAGTTATGACGGGGTTTGATCAGGTAACAGATAGCATTTTATTTCATGCAGGAACGAAGCAAGCAGGAAACGATGTGGTTACCAATGGTGGACGAGTTTTAGCGATCACTTCCTATGGCGACGATTTTAAAGCGGCTTTGGCAATTTCTAATAAAAACGCCGATTTAATTGAATTTGATAAAAAAAATTATCGCAAAGATATTGGATTTGATTTGTGATTCAGCTGTCAGTTGTCGGTTATCAGTTATCGGTTTACTCGACAACTGATAACTCAGGCTGACCGACAACTGATAACCGACAACCGACAACAATGACCTATTCCATTCAACATATTCTGGATCTTATTAAGGGAACACTATTAAATCAGCACCTATTTAATATCCCTATAGAACGCCTACTTTTTGACTCCAGACACTTGGTTTTTCCTACTCGAACGCTCTTTTTTGCTTTCAAAAGCAATCGGCAAAATGGGCATCAATTCATTCCAGAGTTATATGAACAAGGGGTTAGGAATTTTATCATTACAGAAAACGTTAATCCAGTTCAATTTCCAAAGGCAAATTTTTTATTGGTTGAAAATAGTATTACGGCACTCCAACAACTAGTGACCTTTCATCGGCAACAATTTTCTTTCCCTATTATTGGCATTACAGGTAGTAATGGAAAAACAATTATTAAAGAATGGCTTTTTCAGCTATTAAACCAAGATTTTAAAATTGCTAGAAACCCAGGGAGTTATAATTCACAAATTGGCGTTCCTCTTTCTGTTTGGCAATTGGCATCTACCCATAATCTAGGCATTTTTGAAGCAGGGATTTCTCAGCCGAGAGAAATGAAAAAAATTGCCAAAGTGATTAATTGCACAGTTGGCATTTTTACCAATATTGGAGAAGCCCATAGTGAAGGGTTTATTTCTCAAAAACAGAAAATTAAAGAAAAAATAAAATTATTCAAGCAAGCTGATACGGTTATTTATTGCCGAGATAATCCACTAATAGATAAAATATTACAGCAAAAGAAAAAAGGCAAATTATTTACTTGGTCTACTAATCAACCAGCCGATTTGCAGATTTCAGAGGTCATTAAAGCCGATGACAAAACAAGGATAACCGCTAGTTATCAAAAACAAACGGTTTCTTTTACGATTCCTTTTATAGATGTAGCGGCCATAGAAAACGCTATTCATTGTTGTGCTACAATGCTTTTATTAAACATTCCTTTAAAAGACATTCAAAAAAGGATGCCCTTGTTAGAACCCGTTTCGATGCGGTTAGAACTAAAAGAAGGCATTAATAATTGTACGATTATTAATGATAGTTATAATTCGGATTTAACTTCCTTGGAATTGGCGTTAAATTTTGCGACTAAAAGAACAGATGATAAACAATTAGTGCTGTTGCTTTCAGATATTTTACAAAGCGGACTAACTCCGAAAGTATTATATGAAAAAGTAGCACAATTGATTTTAGCTAAAAAAGTAACCCATTTATATGCTATAGGAAAAGAAATTAGCATTATAAAAAATTACTTACCCAAAAAAATGACTACTTCTTTTTTTGAAAATACGGCTACGTTCTTAACGCAATTTAAATCTAAAGGCTTTCAAAAGAAAACCATCCTTTTGAAAGGTGCAAGGGTTTTTCAATTTGAAAAAATAGTCCACCGTTTCGAAGAGAAAGTACATAAAACAGTTTTAGAAGTTGACCTAAGTGCCATAGCGCATAATTTAAAGGTTTATGGCAAATATCTAAAAGCGAATACTAAATTGATTGCGATGGTCAAAGCTTCTGCCTATGGAAGTGGAGCAGTAGAAGTTGCCAAAATTCTAGAATTTTACAAAGTAGATTATTTAGCAGTTGCTTATGCAGATGAAGGAATTGAATTAAGAAAAGCAGGAATTCAATTACCCATCATGGTCCTAAATCCAGAAGCGGCTAGTTTTGCTGCCTTGATTCAATATAATTTAGAACCTGAAATTTATAGCCTTGATTTACTCCAACAATTAATCGCTTTTTTACCAAATGACCAATCTATCGGGCTACACCTAAAACTGGATACGGGCATGCATCGCTTGGGCTTTGAAAAAGCACAATTACAGGAATTATTAATCCTATTAAAAAAGTACCCACAACTTAAGGTCAATACCATTTTTTCTCATTTAGCGGCAAGCGATATGAAAGAACATGATGCTTTTACCGAAGTACAAGTGGCGCTTTTCTTAGAAATGTACGAAACACTTTGTCTTGGCTTAGACTATCGACCTGTCCGACACATTCTAAATTCGAGTGGAATCCTTCGTTTTTCACAATACCAGTTTGAAATGGTACGTTTGGGGATAGGGCTTTATGGTATTGATGGAAGCGAAATTGTTCAAAAACAACTTAAAGTAGTCAATTCTTTAAAAGCAACTATTTCTCAAATCAAAAAAGTAAGTAGTAAAGATACTGTTGGTTACAACCGAAGTGGAAAAATAACAGCATCTAAAAGAATTGCTACCATAAATATTGGGTATGCAGATGGTTTAGCTAGGAAAACAGGTAACGGAAGACACGCAGTTTCCGTACAAGGTAAGCAAGCCCCAATCATTGGAAATGTTTGTATGGACATGTGCATGATAGATGTGACGGATATACCAAGCGCCAAAATCGGAACAGAAGTCATTATTTTTGGGGAACATCCAACGGTCGTTGATTTGGCAAATTGCTTAGAAACGATTCCTTATGAAATATTTACAGGGGTCTCCAATAGAGTAAAACGCATCTATTTTAGGAGCTAACCTGTTAAAGATACTTTAAAGTGTACTAAGAATAAGCGGTCATCGCCGATTTTACACTTATATTTTGCTAATTTTATGTCCCTTTAGTCTTTAAGGAATCAATTAAAATTAAAATGCAAATTAAAATTAAAATACGTTCTGAAAATCAGTAACTTATAATTTCAAATTTGTAAATTTATTTTTTCAGCATTCCTAATATAAGATTGAAGCGGGTATTTATTTTTAAATCCTTTTTTTCAGATGATAAAGCAGTTTGTATTATTTGTTTTGATCGCTTTGATTTTACCATTCGGTAGCAATGCGCAAAATGAAGACCCCGTTCTTTTTTCCGTAAAAAATAACCCTGTTCACGTTTCTGAGTTTTTATACATTTATTCTAAAACGAATCGAGATAAGGCAAATTTTTCTAAAGCTTCTTTGGAAGAATATTTAGATTTATATACTAAATTTAAATTAAAAGTTCAACGAGCAAAAGATATGCAATTGGATACTATCCCTTCTTTACAACAAGAATTGGCTGGTTATCGAAAACAGTTAGCAGATTCTTATTTATTGGATAAAGAAGTGACGGAAAAATTAATTAGAGAAGCTTATGACCGTTCCTTAAAAGACGTGAAGATTAGCCATATTATGGTTTCTTTAAAAAAGAATCCGACACCACAAGATACTCTACTTGCCTTTAATCGAATTATGCAAATAAAAGGTAAATTGGATGGTGGGTCAGATTTTATTAAAGTCGCTAAATCACTATCAGATGATAAGTCAGCTAAAACAAATAATGGAAGTTTAGGTTATTTTACTTCTCCTTTTCCTAATGGCTTTTATGACTTTGAAACCGCAGCATATGCCTTGCCCAAAGGGCAGCATTCTCAGCCAGTAAGAACACCTATTGGCTACCATATCATTAGAGTGGATGAGTTACGTCCTGCTAGAGGCGAAATGGAAGCAGCACATATTTTAATTAGAAAAGATGCGCAAAACCCCAAAGCAGATATTGATAGTGTTTATGCACAATTAGAAAAGGGGTATGAATTTGAAGAAGCAGCAAAAATTTATTCTTCGGATAAAAAGACCGCTAGTAAAGGTGGATATATTGGTTTCTTTGGTATTAGCAAGTACGCCAAATCTTTTGAAGATGCAGCTTTCGCTTTGACAGAAGACGGCACTTATACAAAACCTGTTCAATCTCCTGCGGGTTGGCATATTATTAAAAGAATTAGTCGTAAATCAGTAGCTGACTATGATAAGGCGAAAGCTCGCTTGAAAGCAAAAATTCAAAAAGATGCTCGTTTTGAATTAGCAAAAACTGCAATGATAGAGCAAATAAAAACAGAGAATGGATTTAAATCTATGAATGGACCAATTGGTAAATTTGGGTCAACTTTAGATAAAGAATTTTTAACTTATAGATGGCAAGCGCCAAAAGAATTATCGAAAGAAGTGGTCTTTACTTTAGGCAAAGACCAACATACCTTAGGGGACTTTACAACTTATTTGCAAAAAGAATCTCGAAAGAGAATGCAATTAGCCAAAACTGGAAGTGTAGTTAATGCCTTAACTTCTTTATATAAAGATTATATTGCGGAAACTGCCTTGAAATATGAAGAACAGAACTTAGAAGCCAAATATCCTGATTTTAAAGCATTGATGCGAGAATACGAAGAAGGTATTTTATTATTTGAAATCACCAAAAAAGAAGTATGGGATAAGGCCTCTCAGGATACAACTGGTTTACGAAAGTTTTATGAAAAAAATAAAGAAAAATACAAATGGGGCAAACGAGCAGTTGTAAGTACTTATACGCTAAACGATGCTGCTCATTTAACTGATAAAATCAACAAATTTGTACAAAAAAATTCACCTGCTGCTACTTTAGCAAAATACAATAAAGATGGAAAAGAACCTGTCTCTCAACAAGAAACGATAGTAGAACGTGGCAGAAATAAAGAAATTGATGCTTTAGAATGGAAACCGGGTACGCTTTCCACAATGGAAATGGATAGAAAGAATAAAAAAATTACTTTTATGAAAGTGGAAAAGATTCTTAATCCAAGTACTAAAAAATTAAGTGAAGCCAGAGGATATGTAGTAGCAGATTACCAAGATTTTTTAGAAAAACAATGGTTAGTAGAATTGAAGAAGGCTTATAAAATACAGACGAATAAAAAAGTTTTTAAAGGCTTAGTTAAGAAATAAACTATTTATTTAGCAGAGAGAGTTTGAGAAATTAAATTCCTAGTAGTATAAAAATGTTGTCAGTTGTCGGTTATCAGTTTTACCTTTATGAATTTAACTGATAACCGACAACTATTTACTAACGTATAGAACAACGAATTCATTTACCGTTTTATCATTCACAACCTATAAACAAATGTCATTAAACCATACTAAGGTTTGGTTTTTACTCCTTGCAGGCAGTTTCTTTGTTGCTTGTCAAACTGTGCCTACCAATGATGCAGTATCAGATAAGGTGTTGGCAACTGTTCAAAACAAATCCCTTTACCTCTCCGAATTAGATGGTATGCTTCCCGAAGGTGCAACTTCTGAAGATAGTGTTAAAATCATTCATGCTTATGTTGAAAGATGGATAAGAAAGAGTTTATTAATGCAGGAGGCAGAAAGAAATATTCCAAAAGATTTGAATATTGATGAATTGGTCAGAGATTATCGAGCATCTTTAGTACAATATACCTACGAACAAATGTTAGTAGAACAAGATTTAGATTCTTTGATTACAAAGCGAGAACTGAATGAATTTTATGAACGAAACAAAGAGCAGTATCAATTAGATGCGCCGATTGTTCGTTGTAATTTGATTAAGATTCCTCAAGATGCACCCGATTTGTCCGCAATTAGAGCCCTTTGGCAAGCCAATAAGACAGTAGACCAAGAAAAATTATTAGACCTTTGTAATAAAAATGCTACAGAATATTTTTTGGCAGATAGTATTTGGTATAAAGTCGATATTATTACCAGATCGCTTCCAAAAGGTACCATTAGTAGCAATAATATTGGCAGTAGAAAAGCGTTTACCATTCAAGACAATGACTTTTTCTATTTCTTTCGATTGTTAGAATTTATCAATCGTAAAGCAATTGCGCCTTTATCTTATATAGAGGACCAAGCAGCAAAAGTAATTTTGCATAGAAGAAAAATAAAATTATTGGAAGAAAAAAAAGAGGAACTGTACGAGCAAAAAACCAACCAAATCAAGGTTTTTCCTTATGCTCCAGTTACTAAAAATTAAACCGTTCATTTTAGAGCCGACGAAAAAACAAATTAACCGATTTTTAAATTTGTTCTTTTTTAAACTCATTAAAAAAAGACTAAATTAAAAATTCCAAAGACTAATTTTTTCGTCATTATTTAAAGATATGAAAAATAGTATCGTTCTTGTTTTTACCTTTTTATTAATGGCTCAGCTAGGTGTTAGCCAAGGTGTCATCATTGATAAGGTTATTAGTAAAGTTGGGGGAGAATTAGTTTTGCTATCCGAATTAGAAGAGCAATTTGCCTATGCAGCAAGTCAGCAAGAAGAAGCTGTTCCGCCTGAAGCTAGATGTGTCATCTTAGAACAAATATTAGCTCAAAAACTATTATTGAATCAATCGAGGTTGGATAGTATCGTAGTAGGTGAAGATGAAGTAGAATCTCAGATGAACGCTCGTTTTGACCGAATTCTGCAAATGATGGGGGGAGATGTCAATCAATTTGAATCCTTCTATGGACAATCTATTCCTCAGGCTAAAGAAACAATGCGGTCGGAGTTGAAGAATCAACTATTGACAGATAGAATGCGTTCTCAGGTATTAAATTCTATTACAGTTACCCCTTCGGAAGTGAAAGATTTTTTTGGTAGAATTCCTAAAGATAGTTTACCTTACTTTAACTCTGAGGTCGAAATACGAGAAATTGTTATGAAGCCTGAAGTAAACGCAGAACAAGATAGATTAGCTAGAGAAAAACTAGAAAACATCAGAAAAAGAGTTATTGAAGGAGGAGAAGATTTTGCCGATTTGGCACGTAAATTTTCAGATGACCCCGGGTCGGCAAGATTAGGTGGAGATTTAGGAATGACTCAACGAGGGAGTTTTGTCCCCGAATTTGAAGCTGCTGCTTATAATTTAGAAAATAAAGGTTTCTCGAAAGTGGTTAAATCTGAATTTGGTTACCACTTTATTCAATTATTAGAAAGAAGAGGTAATTCTATTTATACTCGACATATTTTAATTAAACCAGAAATAACAGAAGCTGATTTAGAACTAACTGTCCAGCGCTTAGATAGTGTAAGAATGTTGGTAGCATCGGATTCTATTTCTTTTTCTATAGCCGTAAAAAGGTACTCCGATGAAAAAGTACAGAGTTATAATAATGATGGCTTATTGGTCAATCCTAAATCTAGTAATGCTATCTTTGAAGTAGGTGATTTAGAAACAGATATATATTTTACGATTGATACGATGGGTGTAAACGATATATCAGCTCCTTTTATGTATCTTGACCCTAGAGGGGAACAGTTATTCAGAATTGTGCTGTTACAATCTCGAACAAATCCTCACATCGCTAGTTTAGCAACAGATTATTCCAAAATCCAACAGGCTGCAGTCAATGAAAAGAAATCTGACTATATTAATAATTGGGTAGATGAAAAAGTAAATGCTACTTTTATTGATATAGATAAAGAATATAGTGGTTGTCCTGCTCTAAGAAAATGGTTAAAAGGAACAACTATTAAACCCTAATCCATTGAACAGGATATACTTTACAGTTTATTATAGTACTTAAAAAGCGAGTAGATGATTAAATCATCTACTCGCTTTTTAATTCCACTTACATCTTGTAATCAAATAAATAATTTTGTATCTTTATATAAAATTTTTGATTACAAATGGTTGCAAATTCTATTATATCAGACTACTTTCCTTTTTGTACCCAGCAAGGTACAGATAGTTCCATGATTAATAAATCTCGTATTCAGCAATTGATTTTGCAAAAAGCTCCCTTGCCTAATCACCATATTAAAACGATTATTCAACAGCACTTAATTTTTTTACAAAATGGAGGAGCTGGTGGAACGTGGAAAACGATTCACTTAAAAGGAATCGTCTTAGCGCTTTATTTTGGAGAGGAAGTGAACAGAGGCATGCAGGCAAATTTTGAATTACAACAGTTACCAAATGATGTAGATTTACAAGAAGTGATGCTACCCTTTGCTAATTTTTGTTCCAGTAAGATAGAACAGATTAATTTCCATGCAGCAGATTTAGCGTATAGTATTTTTACAGATGTTATGGCACAAAATGCTAATTTCAGTAAGGCTAATTTAGCTTATGTTGATTTCACTAGAGGGGATTTAGAAAATGCCAATTTTGCAAATGCCAATCTTGTTGGAGCTGATTTTGAAAATTGTAATTTAAAAGGAGCTAATTTTAAAGGAGCTAATTTGAGTAAGACTAGATTTCCTGGTGCAGATTTAACAAATGTGAAAATATAAAAATAGATTCTTCGTAACTACTTAGTACAGGGCGGAGGGCAAGGGAACCATGCTGTAAAATCAGATTAATCAGCTATAAAGTTTAGGGAAAACTATTTTTTGCTAGGCTATTAAACCTCTGCTAAACAATACGATTCTTCTGAGAAAGAACCAATGGTGTTTTAGTATTGACCTCTTTTTGTCAGCATGGAAAAGACTAAATCACATCTAAAAAACGACTATGCCATTCTGGTTGTGGTAGCATACAAACCTCTTTTTTACCAAAAAAACGATACCTATTTTTGGCAAACCAATCATAAAAATTGTCTCTAAGTTTTTTAGGAAAAATTCTGAAAAAATACAAGCATTTACAAATACCACCTAGATCTTTTCCCACCATTAACGGAACATCCGAATGGGTATATACTTTATCTTGATCTATTAAAACAATTGTACTTAATTCCTTAACCTGTACCTTATGTTTGTCTAATAATTGTTGAGCAATATCGGATTGTAGGGAAGCAAAATAAAATAAACCTTTCTTATCTCTTTTTAATATAAATTGTACAAAACCATCACAGACGTTGCAAACGCCATCAAATAAAATGACTTTTTTTCCCCTAGGAATTAGAATGGGAATTTTACGTGACATACCATGCTGTTATAATTTATAAAAAACTGTCAATTGAGAAACGTTCTATTGGAAGGCTTTGTTTAGAAAAATAAGTAATTCCGTCGGTCGTTTGCTATTCAGACTGACCGAAAATGGGCAGATTTGCTAAATTTTCAAATTTAGTAAATCTAAGTTCTTGGTTTCCATTGAGAAGCGGATTTACTAAATCTACTAGATTTTTAGCAAATCGGGAGTTCTCGGTCAGCCTATATTAACAGTAGTCGGAAAACCTTAATTTAAAAATTTTAGAATTCGTTACCCCGGTGAGGTTCGAACTCACGACCCCTCCGTTAAAAGCGGAGTGCTCTAACCAACTGAGCTACGAGGTAATCATAATCAATCAAATAGTAAGAGTGATAGGAATCGAACCCATAACCTTCCCGATGTAAAATCGGGATGCTCTTCCAATTAAGCTACACTCCCAGTAAAAATTGCTGCTTATTTGGCTTTCTGTTTAGATTGTTGCGCAGATGGGAATCGAACCCATATCCTCCAGCTTATGAGACTAGCCTGTTTCCATTTACAACACCGCGCAAAATTTAGTGGCAATACGGGAATCGAACCCTGCCCTCTGATTTTTCAGACCAACGCTCTCACCTAGTGAGCTATATTGCCAAATTGTCCTAAAGGATGGACTCGAACCATCAACCTCCTGCTTATCAGGCAAACGCGCTAACCATTGCGCCACTTCAGGAAAATGGAGTCGATAATCGGAATCGAATCGATAACTCATGATTACAAGTCAAGTGTATTACCAATTATACTATATCGACTGCTTAATAAAATAGCGGCTCGAGAAGGATTCGAACCTTCAACCCTCGGCTTAACAAACCGTCGCGCTAACCATTGAGCTATCAAACCATAAATAAATCTTGAGCGAATAATCGGATTCGAACCGATGGCCTCCCGATGTAAAATCGGGATACTTTACCAATTAAGCGATACTCGCAGGTGGAAGAATAGAGGAATCGAACCCCGAATGCTGTCCCTATTTGCTCACGTCGCTCGTGAAGGCAACAGCTAACCAAAATTTGTTTTTTCTTCCTGTTTCTTTAAAAATCCGCTAAGAGCTTGTTGGGAGTTTGTTCTTTGAGTCGAAAATAGTTCATTTTTTGCTTAGACGAGGCGCAAAAAACCGAGTTACCCCTTTGGGTAATGAGGATTTTTGCAACGAAGTATAAGCGGAAAAGGGACATTTACAGACCAATTAATAAATCCCCAACAAGCTCTAAGTGGTAGGAGTTAAACCTACACCTTCCATCGTTTAAAGATGACTGCTCTCTATTAAGCTACACTTAGGTTTTTATCATCTGGTTTTAAGTATTAATGATGTTATTATTTTTTAGTGGAAAGCAGAAGGCTCGAACTCCATTCCAATTTCTTAGAAACCTAGTTTTCAAAACTAGTCGCCGTACCAATACAGCTGCTTTACTTTCCAAAGTTGTTGCGGAGAACAAGGGAATCGAACCCTCCTTTCAGCTTTCACCGAAAACTCGCTTAGCAGGCGAGCGCAACCAACCAATAGTTGCCTATTCTCCTTATAGTACACTTGGTGAGACTCGAACTCACAACATTCTAGGTCTAAGCTAGACGCCTCTTCCATTTGGGCTACAAGCGTAATTTATGGTGCCTTCGAGGAGGTTCGAGCTCCTACTTTTCCCGATAAATCGGGATGTCTCTTCCTGTTGGACTACGAAGGCTTATATATGACAAAGAACGACCAGGTCTTTTTCTGACTATTTATCGGAAAAAGGATTAAAGTTGAATAAATCTACTTTGTAAATAAGTACTGCTATCTGTTTTAAATGACCTAGATTTTATGCTACTATTGGATGGTTGACCTTTTGTCAATCTGTATTTTCATTAACAGATTGACAAAAAATCAACCATCCAAAATATGCTAGTTCATAATTGATGCGAATACAAAAAATACAGCCTTGAAATAAAAAAGAAATTTTGTTTCGTAGCTGTATTTTCTAACAGCTACTCCACTTTTTAGGAAGGAGAACTATTAGAAGAGATGATTTCCAAAATCAACAGACTTGGTCGTATCCAAAGCATTAATCGTGCCTTGCTTACCAAGTTGACTACTCCTTATAGTGCTAAGGAATAGGTTAAAAGTGACATATTGATTAAATAAAAACATCGGATTTTTTTTGATGTTATTAATTTTGAAAATATGGATTTTTGTAAATCCTCCATAATAACCATCAAATAATCGTAGAAAGTTCCATGAAACTAAAAAAAGTTTAAATTATTTTAAAATAACATTTTAATAAGCTGATTATCAACTCTTTAAAACAATGTAGATATTAATCGCAAAAAGATAGCAATTTGAAAATGATAGATTGAGGTGCAGCGCACCGACCACCTTTGTAAAAAAGTGTAAAATGTGGTCGGTGCGCTGCACCTTAGGGCTTATTTCCAGTACTAAACCTGTCCCGACCCTTCGGGATGATACAAATGTAGGCGGTGCGCTGCACCTTGCTATCTTTTTGCGGTCAATAAATGTAGACATAGATCGATAATAAAGCATATATTTTTACCACATAGTCCATATAGTTCACATAGTTTTTGAGAAAAGAATTATAGAAACATAGGCTATTTTGATGGCAACGAGCTAGTAAAATAGCCGAATAAATTTTACGATATGCTATATTATCGGTCTATGAATATAGAACGTCAGATAAAAACTAATAATAATCCATTGGGTATGTTTTTCACCCAACGGATTAGTTTCCCAACGGATTTTAGATGTATTCTTTAATTTAATAATATCAATATATAAGTTTAAGAATCCGTTGGGCAATAAAAAATCCGTTGGGATTAATTAACCCCCAACGGGTTTCACTTATTTCTTGTTTAACAGACATGCTAATAAAGACGTCATTAAATTTATTCCATCTCTGCTTCTGCTTTCATCTTCTCTGCATTCTCTGCTACTTGTAAAGCTTGCAAAATATCCTCAATATCGCCTTCTACTATTTTATCTAAACTATAAAGTGTCAAATTAATGCGATGATCTGTCACCCGATTTTGTGGATAATTATAAGTACGAATTTTACCAGAACGGTCACCAGAACCAACCAATGATTTTCTAGCAGCCGCCACTTTAGAATCATGCGCTTCTCTTTGTTGGTCATACACTTTTTGATAGAGTCGCTGTAGTGCAATTTCTCTATTCTGAATTTGTGACCGACCATCTGTACTCTCTGCCACTACCCCCGTTGGCAAGTGCGTAAATCGTACCCCAGATTCCGTTTTATTTACGTGCTGTCCACCGGCCCCACTCGAACGGAAAGTATCCACCTTTAAATCTGACTTGACTATATTTACATCTTCCATCTCCAATTTTGGCATGACTACCACGGTTGCTGCGGAGGTATGTACTCTCCCTTGAGATTCTGTCTTTGGCACTCTTTGTACTCGATGGGCACCCGATTCAAATTTCAAACGACCATAAACATTTTTCCCAGAAACTTCTAAGACTAACTTACTGTAGCCCCCTGCTGTTCCTTCTGTAATATTTAAAATCTCAGTTTTCCAACTTTGTCGGTCAAAAAATCTCGAATACATTTTATATAAATCTCCTGCAAAAATAGCTGCTTCGTCTCCACCTGTTCCAGAACGAATTTCTACAATGACATCTTTTTCGTCTTCTGGATCTTTAGGGATTAATAAGGTTTTTAAGGCTTCTTCTAACTCCGTTTTTTTAGGATTTAATTCGTTCAACTCTTCCTTCGCCATTTCTTTCATATCTGGGTCATCTTCTGCCAACATTTCATTGGCTGTCTCAATATTCCCTAAAACTTCTTTATATACTTTATAAACTTCAACGACTTCTCTTAATGCGCTGTAATCTTTATTGGTTTTGGCAAATACTTTTTGATCAGAAACGATGCTTGGGTCGGACAAGCGTTCTTCCAAATAATAAAATCGTTCCTGAATAGCTTCTAATTTATCTAACATTTTTTATTTTTAGTGATGCCTGTCTACCGACAGGTAGAAGTTATTAATGATGAGTTATGAGTGGTAGGGACAGGTCAACCTGTCAAGAAAATTAGCGGAGCTACATAAAGAAGTGAGTGCCCAATAAGTTTATCATAATTATTTTTTTAGGATGCAAAAGTAATGATTTTATTAGACAATGAAATAAACAAAGTTTCTTTACATTACAATTCCTTCTTAAGCTCAAAGGTTAGTTATTTCCGATTCTCTATCACGGTGGCGGTGGCCTGTCAAAAAATGCGGAGCGATTTTTTTTGACTAGAATTTTTGGTTCTTTTTTTTCAATGAAAAAAGAACAATGCTTATTTAAATGCAATTAAGTTCTAAAATATTAAAATAACTCTACCCAATGAATCGCCTTCTTCCCTGTAAAATGTTCAATCTGATGCCGACAACTAAAGCCACAAGCTACTAAAGTATCCTCGGCTTTCATATCCTTAACAAAAGGCAATAAAATTTCATTCCCTATTTTTTCAGATAATTCATAATGTTCTTTTTCATAACCAAAAGAACCTGCCATACCGCAACAACCGGAAGGAATTTCAGAGACATTGGTATTGCCTAGTAAATTTTTCATGGCTTTTGTGCCATAAATCGCCTTTTGGTGACAATGCCCATGTACAAAAATATTTTTTGCTTTGATTGTTAATTCCTGTTGAATATTACCAATTTCTATTTCTTCTTGGATAAACACATCAATCATTTTGACCTGTGTTTTTAACCTTTTTGCCAAGCTCTCCTCCTCAATTAAATCAGGTAAATCATCCGTTAAAGCAGACGCACAACTTGGTTCGCAAACGACTACTGTTAATCCTTGCTGTAGATATTTATCTAAATTCTGTGCGGTCTTAGTCCCTTCTTTTTTAGCCGCTCTTAAAAAACCATGGGATATTTTAGGGCGTTGACAACAACCAACGTTCGCTAAAATGACTTCGTAACCCAAGGCTTGTAATAATTGAGTCGCTGCAATACCAATGTTTGGTTCGTGAAAATTCAAATAAGTATCTGCAAATAAAACAACCTTTTTATTTGCTTCGGATTTGGAAGTATAATTTTTAGTAAACCATTTGTAAAAAGGTTGAGTGGCATATTCAGGCAAATTGCGCGCTTTTTCAATACCAGCTACTTTTTCTAAAGTATTGCGAAATAAACTTGTTTTTTGTATTCCATTCACTAAACTCGCTAATGGACCAGAAAATTTAGCGGCCATACTAGCCGAATCTCTCACAAAACGATCTCTTAATGGGATGCCTTTTTTATCATATTTCTTCTGCCATACTTCCCCTTTTAATTTTCCCATATCTACATTACTCGGACATTCAGATTTGCAAGCTTTGCAGGACAAACATAAATCTAGTGCATCTACGACTTCTTCATTGGTCAATCCATCTTTCAATTGATTCGACATGGCTAAACGTAAAGCATTCGCTCGCCCTCTCGTAGAATGTTCCTCTTCTCTGGTTGCCTTAAAACTAGGACACATCGTACCACCTTGCATTTTTCGACATTCTCCTACGCCCGTACACATATGTACCGCATTTTCAAAGCTACCGTCTTCCTTATATTTAAAAATGGTTTCGACCCGTTCATCTTTATAAGCTGCACCGTAGCGCAAATTTTGGTCGATCGGTTGTGCATCAATTATCTTCCCTGGGTTCATTAAATTTTCGGGGTCAAATAATTGTTTGACTTCCTTTAATAAATTATAAACATGGTCGCCGAAAAATTCCTTGAGTTTATAACTTCTCACTAAACCATCGCCATGTTCGCCACTCCAAGAACCACCGTATTCTTTCACCAAATCAAAGGTATCTTCCGATATTCTTTTAAAGCGTTCTATGTCTTTGGCTTGCCGCAAATCTAAGATTGGACGAACATGAATGACCCCTACACTCGCATGCGCATACATCGCTGCCTCCGTTTCATGCTTGGCACAAACTTTTAGCACTCGGTCAATGTATTCAGGTAAATGTTTCGAAGGAATCCCCGAATCTTCAATAAAAGCCAAAGGCGTTTTATCTCCTTTAACACCCAACATCAAACCCAAGCCTTTTTTTCGAATTACCCAAACATCTTCATAACTATTGCCTTCTGGAAAAATCGGGTAGGCATAACCAAAACCTAAGGCTTTTAATTTAGCGACCATTTGTTTGGGTCGCTCCAAAACATCAGCTTCGGATTGTCCATAAAATTCAACAATTTGAATAGCGGCAGGATTCCCTTCTATAAAATGACAACTTCTTTGAGTCGTTAAATTTTTTCGACTTAAATCGACGACTGTTTTATCCAAAATTTCTACGGCGGAAGGTTGAAATTCCAACATCGTTTCTACTGCTTGTATCGCTTTTAATACATCCGCAAAATGTACCACACAAACTGATTTGTATTTTGGTAATAATTCAAGGTTTAGTTTTGCTGCTAAAGTAACGGCTAAAGTACCTTCACTTCCACAAACCAATTTGGCTAAGTTCCAATTATCCGTATAAATAAATTCATCTAAATTATAGCCTTGTACTCGACGCATCACTTTGGGAAAAGCGGCTTCTATTTCCGTTTTATTATTGTCAATGAGCGGTTTAAAATTTTTATAAATAGTCCCTTCTCGATTATCCTGTTGTGCTTTTTCTCCAAATGCTTTTGCATCCAATTCTTCAAAAATACAGACTTCTCCATTTGATAAAACCGTTTTTAATTCCAATACATGATCCACCGTTTTGCCATATAAAATACTCTTTGTCCCAGAAGAATTATTCCCAATCATTCCACCAATATTCGCTCGACTAGAAGTAGCAGGGTCAGGTGCAAAAATTAATCCATGCTGTTTTAACACCACATTTAAATCATCTCTAGCCATGCCAGGCTGTACCCTTACCCATCGTTCTTCCACATTGATTTCGATGATTTGATTTAAATATTTTGAAAAATCTAAAACCATTGAATGCCCAACAGTTTGCCCTGCTAAACTGGTGCCTGCTCCTCTTGGCAAAATGCTTATTTTATGATCGTTGGCTATTTTTACTGCTGCAATAACATCTGCTTCATTCTTTGGTAAGACAATAACTATCGGTTTGATTTGGTAGACACTTGCATCGGTGGCATATAGGCCTAGGTTTAGGTCATCCGTTAGGACTTCTCCTTTTATATTTAGTTGTAAGTCGTTGATGAAAAGTTGGTGGTTTGGCATAATATTTTTCATTTGCGTAAATGTAGGGAAAGGGTAGGGGAAATGGAAATGATTTTAAACTCATTTAATCTATACAGATATATTTATTGTTGTTTCATTTAAATTCCCTTATTTTTACTTGACCTATAAAATTGGATATGAACGACTCCAAACCCATCTATTGATGGGTGCTGACAATATAAAAATTGGCACTTATTGGAAATTCATTTTAAAGTTTATTTTACCAATAGCGCTAATTAGCATACTACTGTCTGGTATTTTTTAAACCCATAATTAAAAAGTTATGAATCGCTTACTCCTGATCATTCTACTACTTGTTGGCACTTCGTGTAATACTAATAAAAGTGTGGTGCAAAACAATAATATTATAATCGACCTATCACCTGTGCATTGGGGAGCTGGCGAGTTTGACAGGTATCTCAAAATGGATGATCGAGCATTTCCAGCTAATCCCACAGCCATAGGACAACAAGGTGGGGTAAGTACCACCTTCCATACAGCAGCTTCCCGAGCAGGACTAGAGGCATTGAAACAAGGAGGAAGTTCAGTTGATGCAGCCATGACTGCTGCGCTCACTCAAATAGCGTTAAATGCAGGTGCGGTAATTAGTTATTTTGGAATTATCAATATGATTCATTATGATGCCTCCACCGGCAAAATGGTAAGTATGGATGCTACTTGGAATAGTGTTCAAAACGAAACGGAGCCAATGACCATTCCTGGAATAGTGGACCCTAACAATTTATTTAATTATAAAGAACCAAGTGGTAGAACGGCATTGGTAGGTGGATTTATGAAAGGATTGGAAGAAGCGCATGAACGTTATGGCCAATTACCCTTTGAACAGTTATTCCAACCCGCCATTTATATTGCGGAAGAAGGGGTAGCGCTTTCAAAAAAAACGGCCAATTTCTTTAAAAGAAGAGATGATGTTTTGAGGAGATTACCAGAAACTAAAGCCACCTTAATCAAACCAGATGGCGAAATGTATGTAGCAGGAGATGTATTTAAACAACCTGCATTAGCAAATACGCTTAGAAAAATTTCTAAAGAAGGAGCGGACTATCTATACAAAGGAGCATGGGCACAAAAAGCAGTAGCCGCTATACAAGCAGAAGGAGGAAAAATGACTATGAAGGATTTAGCAGACTACGAAGTCATTTGGAATGAGCCAAGAAAAGCTACTTATGGCGAATATGAATTATCTACCTTAGGTCCTCCTGTCCATGGGTCTATCAATCTTATTGAAGCACTTAACTTAGCACATATCAGCGATATAAAAGGTACCGGTCATTGGTCTAAGAGTGGCGCCTCTTTAAAAAAGATATTCGAGGTAACGAATGTATTTTCTCTGAGTTATCTTCCTCCAGCTACCTTAAAATTCCTATATCCTACTATTGATTTATCGCATGATTCTAGAATAAAAATGGAGACCTCTCAAAAGCTTTGGAAAGTGATACAAAAAAAAGCTAATGCAGCTAAGGACAATGGTGGGACTAAACATTCAGACACCGTTGTTGCCATTGATAAGGATGGAAATATGACTGCTATAACCCACTCCATAAATTGTGTAGTTTGGGGCTCTACTGGAATTGTAGTGGACGGTGTGAGTATTGGAGATGCCGCTTCTTTTCAACAAATGCTATTGGCACAAATCCAACCAGGCGAACGATTAGCAAGTCCTATTGAAGTAGGCATATTGTCGAAGAATGGTACGCCTGTATTACCATTTGCATCCATGTCAACTGGATTGCATCAAGAAACGGTACAATCGCTGCTTAATATTATACTATTTGATATGGATATAGAAGCGTCTATTAATGCACCTTCTATTTTTTTACCGATGGCTGATTACTCAAACCCATTCTCCCCTACCTATACTATAAGGGTAATGGATGGTGAATTTCCAGAATCTGTACTGAAGGATAGTGGACTGACTATACAGCAACTTCCTGCATCCGAGAGACGATATGCACAAGGTTTGTGGATAGGCATTTACAGAGACCCTACTACAAAAAAACTAAAGGCGGTTTCCCCTCCATATGCTACAGGGAGGGCATTGACATATTAAGGGGGTAGGAAAAATTATAAGGCTTAAAATATAAAAAACACCTTTGAAGTTTTAATTATAGGAGGTGGCATTTTTGGTAGTACCGCAGTAGTTGAGTTGGCTAAAAGAAAGCACAGAGTTGCGCTGCTAAACCCGAATTGAATATTTTTTTTCGTGGAAATGAATTTCCTATTTAAACAACTTATCTAAAGTCTCCTGCGTCACTAAGTCTTTTTTATAAACCAATTCCCAGCCAGAGTTTTCTACCATAAAAGCCATCATTTCTAGCGCTTGATTGCCTTGCTTTTTTGCCGTTTCTACTAACTCACTTTCCGTCGCTTTTTGTATAATAAATTCTTTAGCATTGGTATTTAATTTATTATAATCTTCTTTAGTGAAAGCGTTAAAAGTCCCTTCCGTAATATCATAGTAATCTAAGTCATGGTCAATGGAAATAATGCTAGGTTCAGGTAACTTACTAATGACAATCTGTTGTTTTTCTGGCAAAGCTTCAATTATCATTTCTTCTAAATTGTAACCAATTGATACTTTTGCTTTTACTCGAATCAAAGCTTTTTTACGAAAAAAGCTAAAATCATAGCCCCAATAATCTTCATAGTCATAGACTTCTGAAAAATGCCCTTCTACCGTTACTAATTTATAGACATTCTTAACTTTTTCTAATAATACTTGAGAACTCTCTTTGGCTTTTAGTTCATTCCATGTATAGTATTTTTTGGTGAGGTAAACACCAATGCCAAAGAATAGGATAAGAGCTAAGGCTATTAATATTTTTTTCATAGCAATGAAAGGAATGATGAACGATAAATGGTGAACGATACCTCTCTACTGAGTAGGGAGAAATTCGTCATATTGATAGGGTAAAAATATCCGTGACGCCATTCATCTGTAATATAAAATAGACGAATCAGCTTAAATTTCCTACTATGAATAACTATTATTGAGAACGTCAGTTAATAAATAGAATCCGTTGGAAAGCTAATCCGTTGGGGGCATCTACTTAGCAGGACTAGTAAACTTAGAATCCACAATCCGAAAACGCCAATCCCAAAGCGCACATTCCTCCGCATAATCTACGCCTACTCTAGGGCTTGCAATCATATTTTCAGCAGAAATAGTCATACCACTATCTTCAATCCAAATAGGGCTATTGGGAGCTACCAAACTCGTTCCTGTCCATTCTTTAGTAATCCCTAAAGCTTTACTCATAACGCCTGGACCTCCAGTTAATTGTCGATTGACTTTGCTTTTCTTTCTTCTTTGGAGCATGAGTGCAGTATTCTCTAAAGGTTCAATGGCCCGAATTAAAACAGCATGTGCCATTCCTTCTTTAGCTGTAACGACATTAAATAAATGATGAATGCCATAACAAAGATAAACATAGGCAACACCGCCTTCTTTAAACATAATGGACGTTCGTTTGGTATGTAAATTTTGGTAGGCATGACAAGCTTTGTCATCTGGCGCTCGGTAGGCTTCGGTTTCGACTATTTTACCAGCGGTTAACTGACCGTCAAAATTGGTCACTAGAATTTTCCCGAGTAAATCCTTACTTATTTGAACAACATCTTCTTGGAGATAAAAGGATTTAGTCAATCGTTTTCCAATAGCATTTGCCATATTTTAGGAAGAAATTTTGGTAGGTGTTAGCGAATCTCAGTTCGCTTTATTTGTTGGGGAACTGAAGTCCCCTACATTTTACATAGCAATAAATACAACCGCAAAGGAGCTAACTGCTATAATTAAACCATACATAAAAATACGGTAGCAAGTTCGCAAGTAACTATATTTTTTGGCTAGTACTTTTCCCAAGAAATAGAGGTCTCTGGTCATAGAACTATACAAGAAATCGCTGTCTTTAATCATTTCCATCATGCCCCAATGGAAATCATCCATTTTCATGTTATAGAAATTACCAAAGAATAATAGGTTTGATTTTTTCTGTCGAATATCCTCTCTAGTAAACACTCCTTCTGTGACTTTAGGCATGGTAGATAAGGTTGCAAAAACAATAGACGCTAAACAAACTAATAGAAGCAGTAGGGTAGGAATAATTAATTTGGGATTATCTTCAAAATTAGGCACTAAAGTAGAGACAGAAATAGAAACAATAATGGCATTAATACTCAACATGATATTTGCCTTATTATCGGCAATTGAGCTTAAATTAACATGGGTTCTATAGGTCGTTCGGTACATTGTTTCTACACCTCGACCTAAACGAATTTGACTAATCTCTTTTTTTTCTCCTTTGTCTTTTTTTGATTTATTTTTCTTTTTATCTTTTTTCTTAGCAATAAGCGCTGCTTCGTCAGCACTCAAACTTTCAGGGTCTAATCTAGCTTTTTGTTTGATTAATTGCTTGATATGTTTTCGCTTATTTTTTTCATAAAGAGCCAGTCCTGTCTTTGTCTGAAATTGGTGATTTTGCATAAATTCCAATTCAAAATCAATCCAATCTTCCTCATTCATTACTAATCCTTTCACTAAAGCTAACTCCTCTCGCACTTTCCCACATCGAGTCCAATATATAGCCTTTCCTAAATGACTTAAGTCTGCATCACAAAGTATTTTTTCAAACAAAGTTTGAGGAGCTTGAGGGTATTTAGTAGCTAAAATACAATCCTTAATGGTATTGATAGCAGCAGATGGATAATTCCGTTCTTTTAAAAATGCTATAGCAAAATCCGCACTTCGCTGTTCATGCCCTTCTGCCCCTTGATCATAGCCTGTGTCATGAAACCAAGCAGCAATTTCTAATAATTCTGCCGTTTGTGCGGTCACTCCTTCTAGCGCACAAATCTCTTTTACCGCATTGACCACATTAATGGTGTGTTGCAAATTATGATAAGCATATTTGTCGGAAATATGTTGCTCGAAGAACTTTGCTATATAGTCTTCAACACTTTCTAATATGGCTTTCTGCGCTACTTGCATATAGAATTTCTCTGCGTATTTTATATATTTTTTTATTAAAAGGTTAAATTATTAAAATTATTGGAAGAATTAGCTAAAGAATTAGAAAAATATATTCCTAGTTCCAAAAATTAACCAATTATTTTGAATTAACCTTTTCTTTTTTACGTTTTTAAAGAAAAGTATGTTTTCAAAAATGTACATATTTGCTATTACTGTCAAAAACAAACGAGTACAAAAAAACAATATAGTATCAAATTTAAAAAGGTATTATTTGTTATTTGATAAAGTATTGAAAATAATAATTCCCTTGCTTTCTCTTAGGTTTTGAACTGAACCCTTATTTTTGCCTTATTTAATAAATAGAATAGAGAGTAGAGGTTCCCGATAAAAAATCGGGACACACTATTTCATTGAGACCTACCTACCAGTAGGCAGGGAATAGAGCTAACAACTTCAAATTCATTAAATCCATTTTTAAGTAGCAATTTTTAGAGTCTAATTTCCGTTTTCTTTTTTTGTAAAATAAATAAACATCCATGAAAATAGCTGTAGCACAATTAAACTTTCACGTTGGTAATTTTGAAGGCAATCTTCAAAAAATGTTAGCTGCTGTTAAGACCGCTAAAAAGCAACAAGCAGACATCGTTTGTTTTAGCGAGTTGGCGACAACTGCTTATCCGCCGAGAGATTTTGTAGAGTTCGATGACTTTGTTAATCAAGCTGAAAAGACGGTTAAAAAATTAGCAAGAGCTGCTAAAGGTATTGCAATTATTGTGGGTTCAATTAGTAGAAATCCAGTAATTGAAGGGAAAGATTTATTTAATTCTGCCTATTTTTTAGCAGCAGGGAAAATTCAAGAAGTTCGCCATAAAGCACTTTTACCAACTTATGATATTTTTGATGAATACCGCTATTTTGAACCTGCTACGGAATTTAATATCATTGAATTTAAAGGAAAGAAAATTGCGCTAACCATCTGTGAAGATATGTGGAATCTAGGAAATGAAAACCCATTATACACCATTTGTCCAATGGATGAATTGATGCCACAGCAACCAGACTTGATGATAAATGTCTCCGCCTCTCCTTTTGCTTATGACCATGCACAAGAAAGAATTGATGTTTTAAAAGCAAATGTTGATAAATATAAATTACCACTTTTTTACATCAATCATTCGGGTGCACAAACAGAAGTGATTTTTGATGGTGGGTCCATTATTATGTCCCCTGATGGGAAGGTTTTTGAAGAACTCCCTTATTTTGAAGAATGCATCAAAACTTATGATTTAAAGGAAGTAATGAAAGGTGGGAAAGTATCCGAGCAACCAAAAGATAAAATGCAATTAATCCATGACAGCATTATTCTAGGTATCAAAGATTACTTTGGTAAGCTAGGATTTAAAAGGGCTATTTTGGGATTATCTGGTGGGATTGATTCTGCGGTTACTGCAGTCTTAGCGGCAAGGGCTTTGGGGGAAGATAATGTAAGAGCTGTTTTAATGCCTTCTGAGTTTTCTTCTGACCATTCGATTAATGATGCGAGAGATTTAGCAAAAAATTTAGGGATTCAATACGATATTATTCCGATTCAAAAAGCCTATGAATCTTTTAAGGAATTATTATATCCCCATTTTTTAGGTACTTCTTTTAATGTAGCCGAAGAGAATATTCAAGC
Organism: uncultured Saprospiraceae bacterium; assembly: GCA_964644655.1. Taxonomy (GTDB): domain Bacteria; phylum Bacteroidota; class Bacteroidia; order Chitinophagales; family Saprospiraceae; genus JAFMDF01. The sequence continues at coordinate 50,785 of CAZXYA010000003.1, forward strand.
AAGAACAAGAGGTGTTTTATTGATGGCGATGTCCAATAAATTTGGTAATATTCTACTGAATACCTCTAATAAAAGTGAAGCGGCTGTTGGTTATGGTACTTTATACGGAGATATGTGTGGTGGTTTGTCGGTTATAGCAGATGTCTATAAAACGGATGTTTTTGCCCTAGCTCGTTTTATCAATAAAGATGGGGAAGTGATTCCAGAAAATACGATTACTAAACCACCATCAGCAGAATTGCGTCCTGACCAAAAAGATTCTGATAGTTTGCCTGCTTACGATATTTTGGATGAAATTTTATTCCAATACATCGAAAAACAGCAAGGACCAAAAGAAATTATTAAAATGGGCTTTGATGAGAAATTAGTTCGTCGAATTTTACGATTAGTAAATATAAATGAGTTTAAACGCTACCAGACACCACCTATTTTGCGGGTGTCTTCTAAAGCTTTTGGCATGGGGCGACGGATGCCGATTGTAGGAAAATATTTGTCTTAGAGATTTAGCAAAAAATAACTTCAATGCATCGGAGTAAGTTCTACGCAAGCGAGTTAGGAAGATTGCAAACGGACTTAATGGATCAAACGGGTTTTCTTATAACTAATGATGAGTTGGTACTTAAATACTTTTGATTTTATTTTTAGTAAATAGCTGCTCTACGCTCTAAGCCCTTTGCTAAACAGTTAACTAATTATTTATTTTAATAAACGTTCCAATCCTATCCCTCTAGATCCCTTTAACAAGAAAAAAGTATGCTCAAAAGATTGTTCCCAAAACCATTCTTTCAAGGCATTAGTGTTTTCGAATTGCTTAACACCTTTACTTTTTAATTGCCCAAATTCTTGTCCGACTGTCCATGTTTCTATACCTAAATTTTGTACTAATTGGATAATTTTTTCGTGGGCATCTTTACTATATGTTCCCAATTCTAACATATCTCCTAAAATGGCGATCTTATTTTTTTCTTTATAACTGGCAAAACTTTCTAAAGCTTTGGTCATACTGGTTACATTCGCATTATAAGCATCTAATAAAAATTTATTGGTGTTTTTTTCTATTAATTGAGAGCGATTATTAGTAGGCCTGTAAGTTTCTATTGCTTGCTTGATTTTCTCATAAGGCACTTTGAAATATCGGCCCAAAGTAATAGCGGTCATAATATTATTAAAATTATATAAGCCGATTAATTGACTTTGTATAGATTGAGAGACACCTTTTTTAGATAAATAAGCAATTTCAACAAAAGGATCAGCAGCGGCTAGTTTCGTTTCAAATATGGGCATCTTTAAATTAGGTTCGATACTTTGGGTATAAAACACCCTATACAAATCAGTACCAGCCATTTCTTGTAAGTGATCTTCATTTTTATTAATAAAAGCTAAGCCTCTATTTTTCTCTAAATAACGATAAAGTTCTCCTTTTGCTTTTTTGACGCCCTCAAAACTACCAAAACCTTCTAAATGTGCTTCTCCTACATTTGTAATTAGACCATGAGTAGGTTCAGCTATTTGACATAATAAATCAATTTCCCCTACGTGGTTCGCGCCCATTTCAATAATTGCTACTTCTGTGTTCGCAGGCATAGCTAACAAAGTGAGTGGAACGCCAATATGATTATTAAAATTTCCTTTTGTAAAATGAGTAGGATAATGACTTGTTAAAACAGTACTAATTAATTCTTTAGTCGTCGTCTTTCCATTAGTGCCAGTAATGCCTATGATTGGAATCTCAAACTGTTTTCGATGATAATTGGCTAATTTCTGCAAAGTTGTTAATACATCTGCTACTACAATTAATTGTTCGTTTTGTTGTATCGTTTCATCATCTATAATGGCATAGGCAGCCCCTTGTGCAATTGCTTGTAATGCAAATTGGTTTCCGTCAAAGTTAGCTCCTTTTAAGGCAAAGAAAAGGCAATCCGATTCAATTTTCCTTGTGTCTGTACAGACCATTGGATGATTTAAAAATATTTTGTAAAGTGCCGTTATCGTCATATTTAGCTATTCGATTTTCCATATTGTAGTGGGACAAAATAACTTTACATTTTTTCTAATTCAAAAGATAAAGTTATTTTTTGGAACGCTGAAAAAACTCAAAATAAAAAAGCCTTTGCGTAATTACTACACAAAGGCTTTTTATTTTTTAAATAAGCGAAGAATAGTACTTATTTAAATCTTCTCTTACTTCTCTTTTTCTTAGTTTTAAAAGTATGCCCTGCATTATCTTCATTTCCTGTTGGTCCACCATTTCTAGTCATTGCGCAACGGAAACCAATCGTTCGATCCCCTTTATCTTGTTCTTTAAATCTTCTAGCCCCAGGGGATAACCAATAAGCTCTATCTGCCCAAGAGCCACCTTTCACCACTCTAGCTTTATCACTAATCAAGGTCGTCTTTCCATAAGAATAGAATACTTCTGATTCTTTATCTCCATCTAAATAATTAAATACTTGACCTCTTTTATAGTTTTCTCTACTTGCCACCTCGTCATCTTCTTCTGCTCTATATCTCAATCGACCTAAACTATCTTTCTCAACTGGTGCGCCATCTTGGTCTAATTCCAAAGTAGTAAAAGAATTTCCTCTAAATGGGTTTAAATCGTGATTATCTCCGTCTCTAAGGTCAGAAGAAGTCATCGGTCGGTATAAATCTAGAACCCATTCACTCACATTACCAGCCATATTATATAAACCAAAATCATTAGGTAAAAATTTTCTAGCTTCAGAAGGAAAAGCAGATTGGTCATTCAAATTACCTGCAACCCCCATATAGTCACCACCACTTCTTTTAAAGTTAGCTAAGATTTTTCCTTGATATTTATCTCTTTTTTGGTAACGAACGGTATTTCCATCCCACGGATAAATTCTAAAAGTAGTAATTCTTTCATCTTTTTCAGATGCCATATTACCTTTTAAAGCTAATGCAGCATATTCCCACTCTGCTTCAGTTGGTAAACGATAGGAAGGTAATAAAATACCATCTTCATACCTAACAGCTCTTTCACCACCTGTTTTTAAATCTTTTTTGTTCTTACGAACATCTCCTTGATATTGACCAACAAGGTAAGATCCTGTATCAAAACTATCTTCATCTTTTTGTTCTGGATTCTGATTTAAAATTCCCTTTTCGGTTAAAATCATCTCATTTACCCGATTAGTCCTCCAGTAACAAAACTCATTCGCTTGTTCCCAAGTTACTCCAACGACTGGATAATTATCATAAGAAGGGTGGCGGAAATAATTTTCTACCATAGGTTCATTAAAGGATAATTCATCTCTCCAAACCAATTGATCTGGTTCGGCTTTCTTTAATACTTCTGGATAAGATTCACCATACACTCGATCTAACCAATATAAATATTCCCGATAGTCTATATTTCTAACTTCGGTTTCATCCATATAAAAAGAGTTAACCGTAACTCTTCTAGGTACGTTATTCCATTCAAAAGTGACATCTTGGTCTGTTTGTCCCATAGTGAAAGTTCCTCCTTCCACTAATACCAAGTTAGGGCCTGTGACTTGTCCTTCGTAGTTTAGTTTTTCAAATCCACCTGATTTTTGGTCATTATAATTCCAACCAGTAGTAGCTGATTTTTCCTTTTTGCCACAGGCAGTAAGTAAGGCGGTGAAGACCAAAAGTGATACGCTTAGTTTTAGCAGCCTATTCATTGACGTTCTATTTGATGATATATTGACGAATAACCCAATTTAGTAGTTGATTCTTTCGTCAAAAAGATAAAAAATTCAGTTTATTATAAAGTTGATTTCTATTAAATCAACTTAACACAAAAGTATTAACGGGAAAGATTTGATTTTCTTATCTATTCCAGTCACTATTTTGTAAAGCAGTTTGCAAAAGTATTGATAAAATTCAATTTGG
>CAZXYA010000004.1:0-16125 GCA_964644655.1 uncultured Saprospiraceae bacterium
ACAAGGAAAAGCAGGCGTACAAAGTGGTGCAGACGGGATTGGGGGGATGAGTGTCAGAGGTGGAAATGTCGATCAAAATTTAGTATTAATGGATGGGGTTCCTATCTATAATCCCTCTCATACGTTAGGTTTATTCTCGATTTTCAATACACATATTGTTAAAAATGCTGCCTTGCTTACAGATGGCTTCTCTGCCAAATATGGTGGACGGCTTTCTTCGGTGTTAGATGTGCGAGTCAAAGAAGGGAACACCAAAGAATGGACAGGAGCCGCAGAAATTGGTACGATTGCTTCTAAATTAACAATAGAAGGGCCTATTCAAAAAGATAAAACTGGCTTATTAATTGCCGCTAGACGGACGCATATAGATCCCTTTTTAAGAAATAGAAGTCGGCAGAAAAAAGCAGAAAACTTTGAAGAGGGAGAAACCAATTATCTCTTTTTTGATATTAATGCCAAATTGCATCATCGTTTTTCTACTAAAGATCAGTTATTTTTAAGCTATTATAAAGGAAAGGATGACTTTGGTAATAATAGTTTATACGAGTATGAAGATATTGATTTTGAGGATTATTATTTTGAAGAGTCGATACAAGAGATTGATTGGGGTAATGAAATAGTGGCTTTGCGTTGGAATCATTTATTTGGCGAACAACTTTTTTCCAATACTACTTTTACGCTCAGTCAATATGATTATAATAGCTTAAATGTTTCAGATATTTTTTCTGATAGTCCAAATAACTTTTTTGCTAATTATTATTACTCCACCTTTCAATCTAGAATTCGGGATGCTGGTTTAAAAATAGATCTGGAATACTACCCTACGCCCAATCATCAAATTTTATTTGGAGGGGGTTTTCTTTTCCGTAGTTTTGAATCAGGAGAAGTCGATTTTATTGTGGATGACATAGACAATCTAGATGACTTTGAAAATGCGCCCTTTCTAATTGATCAATCCTATGTCCCACCAATTTTTGCCACCAAAGAAGTAAATTTATATGTAGAAGATAAAATAACCCTTTCTGAAAAATTATCTCTTTTAGGGGGGCTGCATGTTGCGGCATTTTTAACCAATGGTAAAACCTATGTTATTCCACAACCTAGGTTTAATCTAAAATGGTCTTTCACTCCAGCAATTACAACTACCTTAGCAGCAAGTAGTATGGCACAATCCTTACATATTCTAAGTGCTACGGGTGGTGGTTTGCCCAATGATTTGTGGGTGCCTTCTACTCAAAATGTACAACCAGAAACGGCTTGGCAAGTAGCTTGGACAACCAATGTGTCAATAAAAAAAGATTGGGCGATGCACTTTGATTTTTTTTACAAAAAAATGAATCATTTAATCGCCTATTTAGATCAACCTTCCATCCCAGGTTTACTTGAGTTTGATCCAACTTATTGGGAAGAAGAAATCACTAATGGGCAAGGAAGAAGTTATGGGTTTAGCACCAGTTTAGAAAAAAGAAAAGGGAAAACAACAGGGCAAATTAATTATGCATATACCGTCTCAGAAAGACAATTTGAGTATAATAATGAGGGAGCTTATTATCCTTTTAATTATACCCATCCGCACGAAGTTAAACTTAGTTTAAAACATCAGATTACGCCCGCTTTGGCGGCTTTTGCCAGTTGGCAATATGGCTCTGGACAACCTTTTTCTCTAATAAGCACTACACTAAGATTTGCCCCATTAAGCAATCTTTCTAACGGAGATGAAATAAGAATTGGCACCATCAATGGTCATCGACTACCTGCCTATCATCGACTAGATGCGGGCGTTCATTATCAATGGGCAGGAGCAAAGGTCAAGCAATCTTTTAATTTAGGCGTTTATAATTTATACAATCGAAATAATCCTTATTATCAATATTTACAAGAAGGTTCTTTTTTTCCAGAAGAAGATGGATTGAAACAACAGAATGCTTTGCCTTTATTGCCTTCTGTTTCTTATCGGATTGAGTTTAAGTAGTTTTTAAAGCTACGAAAAACTACTGCATAGCAACGGTATGCCCCACAAACTCTGCATCATCATCAATAATCAAATCATCTTGCCGCCGAATAGCAATTCCACAAGGTTCATGCGTATAAAAGACACTTGGTTGATAGCGATGTTCTTTTCGATCCACATTAAATTTTGCTAATTCTTGATAGATTTTATCAAAATCCTCGTAGTCTCCTTCCGTTTCATATTCAGGGTCGCTATCGCCATCGAAATAGGCAATATTCTCCCCCATCCTACCGAAAATAGGTTTACTAACATAAAAATTATGAGGAAAATCACTAGCCGATAAGGTCGTCTTTAACAAGTAAGGATTCTCTGGTTCTAAATCATACATAAACTTGGCAATCGCTTTGGATTGCAGCAGCATGGTAAAAGCAGGATTCAAAACTATTGCTAAATCATTGGTCACAATATCTGTCAGAATATCCATTAATTCGGGTTCTTCATAGGCAATGAATTCCCAAGGAATAAATTTAAAAAAGAAATCGTAGCGTTGATAATGTTCTGTATTTAACTCTACAAAAATGCCCTCATTCGGTGAAAAAACGATTTTATCCAAAGGCATCAATTGCACATCTTCAAAACCCGCTTTTTCGGCTGCTTTTAAAATAACCTCTACATTTAATAAATCTTCTTCGTGATCTAGCGTAGAAATCAGTAAGGTTTTATCCTTTTTAGGATTGAGTCGAAGGATTTTTTCAAAATGTTCGGTCAAAGAAATCACCAATTCATTAAAAGGACGCTCCGATAGTTTGTATTGCTCCTGAATCCAATGTTCTTCTTGCACAATGGTCGTTTCAGGCATTAAAGAACAAGTATCCGCATTAAATTCTAATAATTTAATGGGGATACCGTCTATGCCACCAGCAAAATCAAATCGGTTAAGTAAGTGCAGGTCTAATTCATATTTCATAGAATGCTTTACTATATCAATAGCATTTTCTGGAATACCCGCTGCTTCCCAAAGGTTATTTTTAGCAATTTGTTTCGCTGCCTTTATTCCCAATTTGGTCAATTCATTGGCAGCTTCTTTAAAAGCGGCTAACTCCTTTTTAGAAATACGTACAAAAACACTACTTAAATAATCTTCATTTTCGCCTGCTTGTAACCAATTCAGCCCTTCTCTTTTGAGTACATTAGAGTAGAGGGCTTCCGTGTAAATAAGTCGATTATCCACCAAAAGAACGAGTTGATTTGCTGCTGCTTCCATAGCCCGATTTACCTGAGCTTGGTTTTACTCTACGTGTTCTAGAAGCAGTTCGATTTAAGGATTGTCCAGCATTACTGGTTGTTTTGTCATAAGCTTTTCGGCTAGTGTAAGCCCCTGGTTGAGGACGACGAGCCGCACTTCGACCAAAACCACCTAAATTTCTAGCAATCATATAGCCAAATAAGCCATAAGAAGCTGCTCGCATAACAGAACCACTTCTCCCCGGATAGCCATTGGCTTCCATTAATCTGGCTTCAGCTAAGGTAAAAGTATCCGAAGTGGTGTCTAAATAATTGGCGACAATCAAACTACCAGCTGTATCAGGAATGGTAATTTCTTCGTCAATTTTAAATAAATCTGTTTCGATTTCTTGTACAACGGTAATTAAACCTTGGGTTGGTAGGACTACTTCTTCGTATTCTGGCTCACTTGAACCGCCACAACTATAAAGGAAAGTTAGGGCAAAAATGGCATAAAACGCATACTTTAAAAAGACTAAGTTTTTCATTTGAAAAAAATTTGGATGGAATAAAATTAATGTATAATGATACAAATATACATCCAAAATTAAAACTGTTAGGGTTATATTCATTTTTTTAGGGAAACTTTTCAAAAATTTCTATTTTGCAGCGATTTTTCAAATTAAGTACATTGTCCACTAAACCTACTGCATGTTTTTAATTAAGAACGCCACCGTCATTGATCCAAACAGTCCAAATAATGGTCAGGCTGTAGATATTTTAGTGGATAAGGGGCTTCTTTCTGAAATTGGTAAAAATATCAAACAAGCTGACGCCAAGATAATTGAAGCAAAAGGCTTGCAGGTTTCCCTCGGTTGGTTAGATATAGGCGCCCAAGTTGGAGAACCTGGTTTTGAGCATCGAGAAAACTTACAATCCGTATCCGCAGCAGCGGCAGCAGGTGGATTTACTGCCTTGGCTTGCTTTCCAAATACGAATCCAGCCATTCACTCCAAATCGGAAGTTAGTTTCCTCAAAAATAATGCTCAACTTGTAGATTTTCATCCAATTGGTGCGCTTTCAAGAGATTGTGCAGGCGAAAATTTAGCAGAGGTTTATGATATGGCAGCCTCTGGAGCAGTTGCTTTTTCTGATGGAGCAAAATCTATTGCATCGGCTGGATTAATGAAACGAAGCTTAGAATACCTCAAAGGAATTAAAGGCTTAGTCATTAATCATCCAAATGATACTTCTTTGAGTAAAGGAGGTCAGTTACACGAAGGAGAAGTTAGTACTAAATTAGGAATGAAGGGCATTCCAGCCCTTGCAGAAACGCTGATGTTAAAGCGAGATTTAGACTTATTACAATACACCAACTCTAAATTACATGTACATAATATATCAACCGCAGAATCGGTTAAGTTAATTAAATCTGCTAAATCCAAAGGTTTAAATGTGACCGCCTCTGTCTCCATTATGCACTTAATTTTTGACCATACCGCAGTTGAAAATTTTGATCCACATTATAAATTAAATCCTCCATTAAGAGAAAAAACCGATATTAAAGCACTTTTAAAAGGTGTCAAGGATGGGGTAATTGATGTTATTAATTCCAATCATACCCCTTTAGAAATTGAGGCAAAACAATTAGAATTCTCCTATGCAGATGCAGGTATTTTAGGTTTGGAAACAGTCTATCCTTTGCTAAATACTCATTTTGGGAAGCAATTGGATAACGAGGCTATTGTTAATTTGCTCGCCATTCAACCAAGAAAAGTCTTAAACTTACCAATTCCAAGCATTGCGGTCGGTGCAAAAGCTAACTTAACGCTATTTCAATCGGATATGGAATGGACTTTTTCAAAGGAAGACATTCGATCTAGATCTAAAAATACCCCTTTTGTTGGGCAAGCATTTAGAGGGAAAGTCTTAGGTGTTATGAATGGACAATTGTCTACGTTTTAGGCACTTAAGCCGATTTTAAAACCAACAAATTATCGGTACCTGCCTACCGGCAAGCGGGTTTAGAAATGTCGATAAATTTTTAAATTTCAATCTCAACCTCAAAATCAACCTCAATTCCCACCGAAGGTGGTTTAAAATTGAAAATTGAAAATTAAATTTCACTTAGTTTCTGATATGTATTCATTCTGAAGAAAATCGTAGTAGAGTACTTCCATAACTTAGAGTTCTAACATAAATTTAATAAATAATTAGGCATTTGTTGCCCCATATAAAATATCCTTTTGAAGAAACAAGCCTACCAATAATTATTACCGTTTTTCTATCATATTTCACATTTCATCTAATAAATTTCTTTTTTGATAGTTTTTAAAACATCTTTATGCCTATATTTAATTCATTAACAAACTAAAACCACTTTTTTATGAATTCTTTAGATGAAAATGTAGATTTTATTGACCAAAATGATGTACCCTTTTTAAGTACTGCTGTTAAATATGGCTTGATTGGTGGTGGTCTTGCTACTGTTTGGACCTTGCTTTCGAGTGTAATGGGTATCAGCCAAGCATCTTCAACAGGTGCAATTATAGGTACAGTAATAGGTATTGGCATTTATGTTGGAATTGTATATGCTGCTATCAAACAGCATAGAGATGAAGCCCTTGGAGGATATATTACAATGGGTAGAGCATTCATTCTGGGCTTAGTTGCCTGTATTATTACAGGTATAATAAGTGGAATCGTTGGGTATATCTATTACAATCATATCGATCCTGCTGCTATGGATGAAGCTGTAGAAGCTTCCATTGCAATGATGGAAAGTTTTGGCTTACCTGAAGAACAAATGGAAGAAGCTGCCAAAGGAGCTAGGGATAATTTCGGATTTGTAGGTATGCTATTAAATGGCACTATTGCTTCTGCCATATTTGGTGCAATTATTTCTGGTATCATGGGAGCAATCATGAAAAAAGAAGCTCCAATGGTTTAATTACTATACAGAAACCTTTGATTTATTAATCCGTAACTCTTTCAAGGATTCGTTCTTTGGAAGAGTTATTTTTTTTAGGTTAATTTTGCCGAAAAAATTGAACGATGAAAGATGATTATGCTGTAAAATTTGGTTTGCTTGCTGGTTCGGGAACTATTATTTTTTTATTTCTTTTTTATTGGATAGATAAAAAACCAATTCTTAGCCCAGAAATTATTTGGAGTACCATGTTATTATACCTGATTGGTATGTATATGGCACCAGTTGAAGAACGAAAAGCCAATGAAGGATATTTAGATTTTAAAACAGCCCTTCGTGCCGCTTTTATTGTCTGGATAGTTGCCAATGCCATTTATCATAGTTTTAATTATGTCTTGTACAATTTTCTGGATGCAGAGATGTTGAATATTCAGAAAAATTATGTCCGAGATAATATGAATGGTTTAGAAGGATTAATGGGCGAAGAAAATCATGAATTATTCTTGGCAAATATCGACAACATGAATTATGATATTTCGACAGTAATAATGGCCTATTTAACTTCTTTAGTTGGAGGGTTTATTATTTCCGCTATCATTGGTCGAATGGTTCGCAGAAAGCCGATTATTCAGGTGTAAAAGAAGACAGAAGTGAGCCCATGAGATGAAGGAGTATCATTCCTGAACCGTGAAACGGGTGGGTGGCAAAGAGCTTATAACTCCGAACCCGAAGGGATGAACAAATTTTAAAAGTCCATGAGAACTATTAAAACGAAGAGAACTGTGAAGCAGATGGGTTGGGCTGCCAAATATTCTTTCAAAAGTCAGATTTTTAGCATATAAATATTTGATGATCAGCAGCAATATATTTCTAATCCCTCTGACTTCTGACATCTCAATAATATTTTTTAGATATAAGTTATATATAATGCTAGACATTTCTATTGTAGTTCCCGTTTATGACGAAGAAGAATCTTTACCAGAATTAGAAGCCTGGATTAGAAAGGTAATGATTGCTAATAAATTTCGCTATGAGATTATCATGGTGGATGATGGTAGCCATGATAGTTCTTGGAAGGTCATTGAATCTTTAGTGGAAACAAATCCATCCGTAAAAGGGATTAAATTCCGCAGAAATTATGGTAAATCAGCTGCACTAAACACCGCTTTTAATGCGACAAAAGGAGATGTAGTAATTACAATGGACGCTGATTTACAAGACAGCCCAGAAGAAGTCCCTGAATTGCATAGAATGATTATGGAAGAAGACTTTGATTTGGTATCTGGTTGGAAAAAGAAACGACATGATCCACTATCTAAAACCATTCCATCTAAATTCTTTAATGGCATTACCAGATATGTGAGTGGGATTAAATTAAATGATTTTAATTGTGGTTTAAAAGCTTATAAAAATGCGGTAGTACATAGTATTGAAGTCTATGGAGAAATGCACCGCTACATTCCAGTCATTGCCAAATGGGCAGGCTTCAATAATGTTGGGGAGAAAGTAGTACAACATCAAGAACGGAAATATGGAGTCGGCAAATTTAATGGCTGGTATAGAGGAGTAAAGGGTTTATTAGATTTAGCCTCTATTATGTTTGTTGGTAAATTTGGTAAAAGACCGATGCATTTCTTTGGTCCTATTGGGGTCATTATGTTTTTAGTTGGCTTTTTTGCTTCTGCTTATATTGGTATTGTTAAGCTAATTCGATTAAGTGAAGGAATCCAATCAGGGTTAGTCGTGCAAAACCCTTGGTTTTTTATCGCTTTGACTTCTATGATTTTAGGGACTTTATTATTTATTGGCGGCTTTTTAGCAGAACTAATGTCTCGTACTTCTACGGATAGAAATAATTATTTGATTGAGAAGCGAATTGGGAATGGAGATGCTATTAATATGCTTTAGCTAGCTGGTTGCTGGTTGGTAGGCTTTTCAGAATTGGAGATAAATTTCCTCTAGTTTTTGAGTGAGCAAAAAATCATAAATCTTACATCCTTGTAGTTTTTACAGGATAGATTTATGATAATATCTCCATAATTCTGAACAACCTAACTCGTTGGTTTATACGCTAAAAACAACCAGCAACTAGTAACTAGCAACCAGTCTACACCCCCAAATAATTATCTGGACGTATCACTTTTAATTCCGCTTTAATCACATCACTAACAGCTAATCCATCAATAAATTCGTGGATTTCTGCTTGATTAATAGATGCTTTTCCTCGAGTTAATTCCTTCAATGCTTCGTAAGGTTTTGGAAATCCTTCTCTTCTTAGGATATTTTGAATAGCCTCTGCGACAACCATCCAATTATTATCTAAATCTTCTCGGAATTTTGCTTCGTTTAATAATAATTTATTTAAGCCTTTTTGGATAGATTGAAAAGCAATAATCGTATGTCCGAACGGAACGCCCACATTTCTTAGCACCGTGCTATCCGTCAAATCTCTTTGCATTCTAGAAATAGGTAATTTATCTCCCAAATGACCAAAAATGGCATTCGCTAAACCTAAATTTCCTTCCGCATTTTCAAAATCAATTGGATTTACTTTATGTGGCATCGCAGAAGAACCAACTTCTCCTTTGATTACTTTTTGCTTAAAATACTCCATAGAAATGTACGTCCAAATATCTCGACATAAATCAATCAAAATGGTGTTGATTCGCTTCATTCCTTGGTATAAAGCCGCTTCATTATCATAATGTGCAATCTGGGTGGTGTATTGAGAACGGTGCATTCCTAAATGATTGGCAACAAAATTATCGCCAAAAGCAGGCCAATCAATAGTCGGGTAAGCTACGTGATGGGCATTATAATTACCAGTTGCTCCACCAAACTTTGCTTCGTATGGCACTTGTAGTAAAAGTGCCAATTGGGTTTTTAATCTTTCTACAAAAACTAAGATTTCTTTGCCTAATCGAGTCGGAGAAGCTGGCTGCCCGTGTGTACGAGCCAACATGGGAATCGCTGCCCATTCAGTAGCTACCCCTTTTAGGTGGTCAATAATTCCTTCAATAGCGGGCACATATACATTTTCTACTGCTAACTTCGCCATCAATGGATTAGCGGTATTATTTATATCTTGAGAAGTTAAGCCAAAATGAATGAATTCTTTCACAGGCGCTAAGCCTATTTTGTCAAATTGATCTTTTAGGAAGTATTCAACGGCTTTCACATCATGATTGGTTACTCGTTCCGTCGCTTTAATGCTTTCTGCATCTGCCAAACTAAAATTTTGCACTATCGCATCTAAAGCCGCAAAGTGATATTCATCTACCGCTTTTAGTTGTGGCAATGGAATATTAACCAAAGCTTTAAAATATTCTACTTCTACAAAAACTCGATATTTGATTAAGGCAAATTCAGAAAAATAGGCTTGTAATGCTTTTGTCTTAGCGGCGTATCTACCGTCTATTGGAGAAATGGCTGTTAACATAATTATGGATTATGAATGAAGCCGCAAAAGTACCTATTTATAAAAGAATTGCAAGTAGGAAAGAAGAAAAAGATAGGGATTTCGGTTGTCGGTTGTCAGTTGTCGGTTCAGGCTGACCGTGAATAGTTAGTAAATGTTAATTTTAGTTGACTAGTTCAGCATAAAACATTAATCAAAACCTATTCCATAACTTGCCCCGTATTTTCAATCGGGGTTTTAATCGAAATAAAACAGTTACATTGAATTCAACTGACAACCGATAACTGATAACCGACAACTGACTAAGCCATAGCAGTTGGCGTATTAAAACTCATCGGAGGAATTTGTTGTGTCTGATTATCTTTAATTGGGCCATGTTGCGCTTCAAATTTTCTTACGTTATCAGACAAAGCCTTTAATAATCTTTTAGCGTGCGTAGGTGTTAGAATAATTCTAGACTTGACTTTTGCCTTTGGTACATTCGGAACTAACCGAACAAAGTCTACGACAAATTCTGTTTGGGAATGCGAAATAATCGCCAAATTAGAATAAATACCTTCTGCTACTTCTTCTGGTAACTCTATATTTAATTGATTTCCTTTTTTAGTTTCTGCTGCCATAATAAATTTTGATAATTAAAAAACTATTCCTTATAACGGTTGCAAACATAAGAATGTTTTTGGATTCGCTCAAAGTACTATGCTTACAAACAGCTAAAACTAAACCAAATTGTACTTTTTGTGTTTATTTTTTAATAAACCATCCGACGACTTCCTTTTTTCATTACCGCACACTTTTTACCGTGCCACCCACTATGGCGAGGAAAGAGTCCTTTGGGGTTATCAATTTTTAGCTTGAATCTTTTTTAATGAGTGAACCAACAGATAAAATACCAACATCAACACATCTTTTAGATAATAAACCTGCGATTCTATTTGTCATTTTAGGTGCTTTCTTTGTTTCTAATGCCCTTCTAGCGGAGTTCATAGGGGTAAAAATATTTGCCGTTGAACAAACCATTGGCATTCCTTCCTTGAATTGGAATTTATTTGGACATAAAGGCTCCTTATCTCTTTCCGCAGGCGTTTTATTATGGCCAGTCGTTTTTATTATGACAGATATTGTCAATGAATATTATGGAAAAAGAGGAGTCAAAATGCTGTCTTATATTGGCGTAGGTATGATTAGTTATGCCTTTTTTATGATTTATGGAGCTATACATTTAGTGCCAGCAGACTTTTGGATAGGTAGTTACACCGAACAAGGTGTTCCTGATATGCAGACTGCATTTTCCGCTATTTTTGGACAAGGCGCTTGGATAATTGTGGCTTCTATTATTGCATTCTTAGTCGGACAAATAATTGATGCGATGATTTTTCATCAGCTGCGAAAAATGACTAATAATGAAAAGGTATGGTTACGTGCGACGGGTTCTACTATTGTTTCTCAATTTATTGATAGCTTTTTAGTACTGTATATTGCCTTTGTTTTAGGGCCTCCACAATGGCCTATTAGTTTGTTTTTGGCGGTAGGTGTGGTCAATTATGCTTATAAATTTTCAGTAGCTGTATTGCTTACGCCCCTAATTTATGCAAGTCATCATTTAATTGATAATTTTTTAGGAAAGGAATTAGCTGAGACTATGAAACGGAAGGCTATTTTGGAAAGATAAAAAAGTACTTTCTTACTTCCTAAGTATTCTGACAAAAGACAATTAACTTCTTCTTTTACCACAAAGGAACAAAGAACACAGAGTTCACAAAGTTTTTTTGACGAGTATAGCTTAATTTTTACTATAGCGTTCATATATACTTTGCATGGGGTAAAAAGTGATTACAAATAGGCAGCCAAAATCACTTTTTTATCCCGTTTGGAGTATAGTTTAGAAACTGCCAATTAGTAATTCTTCTTATTAATCGTAAAAAAGTAATGACTGGTTTTGACTAATGACGGAGCGATGCTCTTTATCGACAATTTTAGGTAATTTAGTGCTACAGACTGTGGCAGAGCTATGCTCTTTTATTCAAAAATCAAGGAGCATCGCTCCGATACTGTCTGTAGAAACGGTTTTTATGTGTTTTTCTATAAGGAGCATCGCTCCGCCGCTCATTCATTTACGCTTTACGTCTACTAACTTCTTCTTCATAATTCGAGTTGCTCTACGACAAATCCCCAACCCCGTGTAGCCATATAGGAATAATCCCCTTGTTTAGCCGTAAATCCCACATGTCCTCCGTGCGCTGGCATTTCTAAATAAAAATTAGGGTTAGTTTCTGCTAATTCAATTGGATTACAATCAGGAGTTAAAATAGGATCATTTTGGGCATTGACCAATAAGGTAGGAATCGAAATACCCTCCATAAAAAATTTGGCGGAAGCAAAACGATAGAAAGCTTGAGCATTGTCAAAACCATTGACAGGAGCCGAAAAATAATTATCAAAATCTTCCCATTTTTTGACCTTTTTATAATTATCTAAATTGATCACGCCTGGAAATTGTGCCGCTTTAATTTGCATTTTTTTCCAGATTTTATTGCGAAAACGATTGCTATAAAACCAACTTTTGGGTTTGTCTAATAATTTCACACTCGATAATAGGTCGGTCGGTGCAGAAAAATTGATGGATACTTTGAGGTTTTCTGGAATATTTTGCCCATTAACGCCCAAATATTTCATACCAATATTTCCCCCCATACTATAGCCTGCCAATACTATATTTTTATACTTTTTCTTTGAGTTGACATAATTGATGACTTCGGCAATATCCGCAATATCCCCATGATTGTACATTCTCAATTTCCGATTCATTTCTCCACTACAAGATCGACAATTCCATGCTAGGGCTTCCCAACCTTTTTCGTGAAATAGTTTAGCGGTTTCTTTGACATAATGCCGTTCCGAACTACCTTCTAAACCATGTGTTAAAATGATTAGTTGGTCACTCTCTTTTCTAAACCAATCTAAATCTACAAAATCCCCATCTTTGAGTTCTAAGCGTTCTCGTTCGTAAACAGGTTCTGGAATTTTCCGAAACATGGACGGTAAGACCGTTTGGGTATGTCCATTAAAATAAGGAAAAGATGGTTTGGTATAACTTGATTTTAAAATTGGCATTTTAATTTTAATTAATCCCTAAGTTCGACCTCATTTACTCATTCCCTCTATAACTTGTTGACTTACATTTCTAATTCCCCTCTTTCGCTCGTATCAATTGCAATAACTCTTGAACCTGTTTATCCTTTTGTTCTAAGGTATAGCGAAGGGTTTGCATTTGCCGTTCTTTATCTTCTAATTCTAATTGCTTGTTAGCTAAAGTTTCTTCCCAAAATTGTTTATCTGTAGCGGAACCACTTCCAATCTGTTTATTACTGGCAATCAAGGTATTATAGCGATTGGCTAAGTCTTGATAATTGCGGTTTAAGCTATTAAAACTGGCTTTTAATTCTACTATTTCTGCTTGCGCTTTATCGTAGGTTATTTTTTGTTGCCTGTTCTTCGCCAACAAATCTCGGTTCTCAGCTTCTTGGCTAGTTAACCGCTGATTTTCTTGCTCTAAGTAGTCTTTTACTTGGGCTAATTCGTTATACTTATCAGTAGTCACACAACTAGCCAAAAGGCAACAACAAAGTAGAAAAAAGGAGCATTTGTATTCGTTTTTCATAGTACCTATAATTTTGAGTTTTAAATTAGGGCTGTTAAGAAAAATATTTAGTCAATTTTTTTTGCAGAATTTTTAAAATTTGCACAGAGCAATTCCCCCTTTTGAAGGGGGAAAACATCGTGCAAAACTTTAAATTTTGTGCTAAATTTTAGCATTGGAAATTTTTCTTAACACCCCTAGTTTTAAATAATTAATTTTAATCGTTATTTATCAATGCCCTTTGCTATTCAACCGTCCTTTTACAAAGGTATTTAATAATAGTAAAGCAAAAATATAAATGGCAATTCTACCAATAATATCTCCCCATTGTACATAAAAGGTTTTGGTATCATTAAATTTTAATGTCCCTCGAATCGCCGCTTCTTCTTCATAATTGGTGGCTTGCAAAATCTCCCCTTTTTGATTGATAAAAGCAGAAGTCCCTGTGTTGGCAGAACGAGCAATCGACTTTCGGGTTTCTATGGCTCTTAAGCTGGCAAATTTCAAATGCTGTTTATAGCCAGGGGTATCGTCCCACCAACCATCATTGGTGATAATGAAAATGGCATTTGCTCCATGCCTGACATAGCCTGTAAAAAATTCGCCATAAACGGATTCATAGCAAATGGCTGCGCCAACTTTTCCTGTTTTACTCGAAAAGGGAGTCCGTAATGTTTGCGTACCTGCTCCCGCTACGGTGCCACCTAATTGATTCACAATCGGTTCTACAAAAAAGAAAAACCAAGGATAAGGAAATATCTCAGCACCCGGTACAAATCTTCCTTTTTTATAAAATTGAATGTTTCTACTTCCACTTTCTAATTGTAGAGCGGCATTATAAGATTCCCAGTTAACCATTTTCCCAGTTCTGGGGTCTTTTTGTTGTCGCATTGACCGTCTATCAGGCACTTCTTTCCTAAATATTTTGTAGGCATCTACTCCTACCACTAGCTTCAAATCAGGATATTCATCAATCAAAGCTTGTAATTTTTCAAAGACGGGCAAACGACTCATTCGATCTTGGTCTACCCTATCAAAGCTTGTTTCTGGAAAAACTAAGTATTGAGTATTTGGGGTCAACTGACTTTTAGACAACTTGATAAACTGGTCTAGTTGGACAAATTTATTAACTTTAAATTTTTGATAATGTGGTTCATAATTAGGCTGTACCACAACTATTTCTACTTCATTCCCGACAGCTTCATAAGTATTAAAGCGCCACAAAGAGACAATAATAGGTAGTACAATTAAAGCGCCAATTTTTGCATAATTTATCCCTTTTGCCTTTTCTTTGGTTTGCCATTTTGGGCTTGCAATCCATCTAAAGATCAACACATTCGTCCATAATATCCAAAGAGAGCCGCCAAATACCCCCGTGTATTCATACCATTGCACCCAACTTGGATATTGAGCAAAACTATTGCCTAAAGTTAGCCAAGGCCAAGATATTTCCCAACGTAAATGCAAATACTCCCAAGTCAACCAATTAGCGATAAAAGCGATGTACATAAAATTACGAGGCATCACTTTTCTAGTCTGATGGAATAGGATAAATGGCACCGCCATAAAAAACGAATTCAGCCAAATCGCAATAAAGCTGGCAGCAAAGGAAGAGGCATTCGCTACCCAGTAGGTAGAAATAATATTCCAGACCACAAAAGCATGGTAACTATATTTAAATACCTCCCATTTTGAGGTTCCTTCTCTAGCATCTGCGATTTCTTTTTCCACCATCAATAAGGGAACAAATCCTATAAACATCAAAGGAGTTAAAGGAGAAACGGGGAAGCCAATTCCTAATAAAATCCCACTCAATGTGGATAATGCTAATAATCGCCCATTTTGAGGCAATTTAGAATAGCGATCGGATAGGGCAATCATAATGAATCCCCATAATGCACTAAAAAAAATCAAAGGTCGATGTCCCCATAAGGGCAACTGCCACATTTGATAGCCACAAATAATGGTGATAAGCGCTAAACTAGCTAGAATAGGTATTTTATATGGAATAATTGAGTTTTTCAAAATTTATTGGATTTCTTTTTTGGTGTGCTGAAATTGCCTATTTTTCTGTTTGATTGCTATAATCTCCAATCAATTCCACCCAAACCTTTGCTTTCTAAATAAGCATTTGCTTGGGAAAAATGTTTGTTACCAAAAAAAGCTCCACCTGCCATGGGAGAAGGGTGTGCTGCTTTTAATACCAAATGTTTGCTATCATCAATTAATTCGCCTTTTGCTTTAGCAAAATTTCCCCAAAGCATAAAAACGATATTTTCTTTTTTCTCGGAAATCAGGCGAATAACTGCATCCGTAAACTGCCCCCAGCCATTTTTTAAGTGAGTTCCAGACTTTCCTGCCTCTACCGTTAAGGCTGCATTTAATAAAAATACCCCTTGGTTTGCCCAAGCGGTTAAATCTCCATGATCGACAATTGGAGTCCCCAAATCTGTATTTAATTCTTTGTAAATATTCTTTAAAGAGGGAGGTGTTCGAATGCCTTTAGGTACAGAAAAAGACAAGCCCATTGCTTGATTGGGTCTTATATAAGGATCTTGACCAAGAATGACCACTTTTAAGCCGCTCAAAGGAGTGGTATCAAAAGCATTAAAAATCAAAGCTCCAGGAGGATATATCGTTTTTCCCTTGGCTTTTTCTCCTTTTAAAAATTGAATTAAGGCATTAAAATAGGCTTGGTCAAATTCTGGTTGGAGGACTATCCGCCAACTTTCTTCTATTTTTACTTTTGTAGATCCCATTGATAATTATTTGGTGACTGCCTAATGCTACTTTGGCACTCTAGTTTAAACGCTGCTCGGCGACTTCGTCGCCTCGCAGAAGGGGTTTCTATATGCCAAAGTAGAACAAATGAGTTATTAAGAATACTGTTAACTCAAAACAGCACTTTGTTGTGTGTAGTTAAAAACCTCAATATAAAAAGGAATTATAGAAAAACGAAATTT
>CAZXYA010000004.1:16135-44293 GCA_964644655.1 uncultured Saprospiraceae bacterium
TTTCTATGCCTTGGTTAAAAATCAAATTTCTCCTAAACTTAATCCTTGCTCAATCGTTCCTTCTTTAGAATATAGATTATCTTTATTTTCGGTAATTTTCATTTATTTTATACCAAGTTCTCGATAATTCTTAGTATCTTTCATAGTAAAATAGGAAATACCCAAATTCTTCCAATTATCTACCTTTAAATCAATCATTTTTTGATTAAATCAATCACCTATTACTAGTTCAAAAATTTTACAACAAAAGTATTAGACACATTTATAGTATATAATATATTCTAAACTTTATCATAAATTATTTTTATTTATTCTGCAACTAGAGGAAAATGTATTTATCAATTGAGTTTATATGAAGAAATTACAAAATACTTTCTTAGAAATTGAAGGACAACCCATTCCTGCAAAAATATATCAAGAATATCGAAATAATGTAAGAGTGTCTATTGGCAAAACTGCCGCTATTTTACGCCTGCCTATCCAAATGGATAAAAAACAGAAAAAAAATCAATTTGGTTGGTTCACTCGATGGGTAGAAAAACAATTTGCAGGTAATGAGGCTTTACGACAACGCTTTTTCCCAAAAAATTATCAAACAGGAGATACCATTACGGTTGGAAAACGCAGTTATAAACTAGTGGTTACTCATGAAGATAGAAAGACCTTTGGGGCCAACCTTAAGGACAATACGGTGTACCTAAAACTTGTCAAAGGAGCACATCCTTTAGCCATTAATAAAAGTATAAAAACCTTATTAAGCAGAGTCATCGGTAAACATTTTCATCCTGAAATTTCGCAAAGAGTTCATGAATTAAATCAAGCTCATTTTCAAAAAGACATTAAAAGTGTCAATCTCAAATATAATTCCTCTAATTGGGGCAGCTGTTCTACTAAGGGCAATATCAATTTATCCACTCGCCTATTATTTGCCCCTGATGAAGTAATCGACTATGTGATTATTCATGAATTAACCCATCTTTTAGAAATGAATCATTCTCCTAAATTTTGGAAGTTAGTAAAAGCCGTTATGCCAGACTATAAAGAAAAAGAGAAATGGTTAAAGGTAAATGGTGGTCAATGTGATTTTTAGGAAAGCATGCCTTTCCTGTAATCCTTCTAAATGAAGATAGAAAATATAAACCAAAAAGTCATAATCGTGACATTGAAAAATCAATCTGGCACAAAATTTGATTTTAAATCATAAGAATTGTGACAGTTTAAAGATTGATATTTAATCTATAATTTGTTTTCAATTATAACGTTACATAAATTCCCTATCACAAAATAACGCTCCAAACATTCACCTCCCATTTTATTTAGTGTCATAAACCTAAACTATTTTTAACACCAACAACAGTACGAACAAATCATAAAATTACTTTTTACCAGGTTTATTTGTCCCCTCCCTAAATTTTTTAAAAACGCTATAATACTGCAAAATTGAACGAAAAATCAGCATCCTACTAGGTATTATACCTAGTAAGGATTATTTGTAATTTAATGGTATGGTTTTAGATTAATTCACTTGCATTATTATTTATTTTTTGAAATTTTCACTAAGAAAAATAAATAAATTCTTCTTTTTTTAAAACAATGATTATTTGACACTTAATCATTTAGTCATTCTACCTACCATAATTTTACTACTCTAACAAGGTTAATTAGCATTTTCAAAGTTAATTAATTTTATCAATTCCTATTTAAAAAATTGAAATAATTGATCCATCTTTTAACAAGAAAAACAAATATTAATTTTAATTCTATTTAAAGTATTTAATTACAACTAGATAACGCCCAAGAAAAGAAATTAATTAAAACCGTAAATAATAAATAGGGTTCAAAGTACACATAACATTAAAATACCATGTAACGCTATCTTTATTTACTCCATTATTTTTAGGCAATATGGCATGACTTTGGAAATGTATTTTATTTGAGAATTAAAGGAAAACTAAGGCTATCTTGCTATTAAAGTGGGTCGATAAACCCCATAATCTACCCATTTATGGACGATAACTTATGAAAACTCATAAGCTTAGTGCCTAATTCCCCTGCTTCTCATAGCCCAGTTGATTCTGAAACCGATACATTTTTAGGCCCATGAGAAAGTACAAAAGATGACTTTAATCACAAAAATTACCCAAGTACGGCTGAAGTTTTTACTTAGTTTAATTTCGGTTATACTATGTTTTAATTTTGGTTATGGAGAGAATGACATATTAAATGGTTCAAAAAGATTGATTCCTGCACTTGAAGTGTCTATACCACTTACGAGACTTGATGTTCCTATGGCTGTTATTTTTATGGAAGATACTGTCTGTACTTCTATTGTTCAAGATACTTTTTACGTCAATACCATCCCGAATGTCGATACTTATAGTTGGACCATTCCTAGTGGGGCGAATATTACCAGTACCATTGGGGACACTATGATTATTGTAGATTGGACCAATGCCATAGCTGGTTTGGCGGATATTTGTATTGAAACCATAAATAATTGTGGGACAAGTAGCCCCACTTGTTTTCCGATTAGAATACTTGTCTGTAATGAAATGCCAAATGCCATTGATGATGCAAGAACCACCCCATCCAATACGCCTATTTTAGTCGATGTCCAAACTAATGATACGGATCTTGATAATGATCTATTGACTACCGGATTAGATAATTCAAATCCTCCAAGCAATGGAATGGTAAGCATTATTAATAATGATATTGAATATACGCCTGACCTAAACTTTACAGGAGTAGACGAATTCCAATATTATATTTGTGATAATGGCAATCCAATGTTTTGCGATACCGCAACAGTCACTATTACCGTAGAAAATGGTGCACCTGTAGCGAATCCAGATGTAGTCAGCACCATTGCAGCTAGTCCAATCACCATTCCTGTTCAAGATAATGACACCGACCCTGAGAATCATGATTTAACAACTTCTCTAAATCCAGTCAATAATCCTACTCAAGGAACTGTCAGCATTAATGGAACCGATATTATATATATGCCTACGCCTACTGCTACAGGAAGTGATGAATTTGGATATATCATATGCGATAATGGTACGCCAATTAAATGCGACACTACTATCGTAACCATTAATTTAGAGAATCAAGCACCTATCGCTGTTGATGATAGGGACACTACCCTATCTAATCAAGCAATTATAGTCGAAGTACAAAATAATGATACCGACCCTGAAAGTAATGACCTCATTACGAGTTTAGCTCCATTAAATCCACCTGCAAATGGAACCCTTATTATTATAGGAGATAATATCCAATATACGCCAACTACTGATTTTACAGGAAATGATAGCTTTGATTATATTATCTGTGATAATGGTACACCAAGTCTGTGTGATACGGCAAGCGTAGATATTGTCGTATTAAACCAAAAACCAATAGCAGCAAACGACCTTACTTCTACTCAATCAGGGATGCCAGTAACTATTCTCGTACAAGACAACGATTCAGATCCTGAAGATGGCGTACTGACTACTACTTTAGATAATACTAATGGTCCTACGAATGGTACTGTTACAGTAAACGGTAATGACCTTATCTATACGCCAGGAAATGGTTTTTCTGGAACTGATAGCTTTGATTATATTATCTGTGATGATGGCACTCCTATTCTTTGTGATACGGCAACCGTAACCATTAGTACGGAAAATCAAGCACCTATCGCTGTTCCTGATACCTATGTAACTCCTTTTGAAATAGCCTTAACTCTTGATGTTCAAGTAAATGATAGTGACCCAGAAAATGGTTTACTAGTGACTACTATAAATCCTAGTTTTCCACCTGCTAATGGAACCGTTTCTATCCTTAATGGAGATAGTATTTTATACACCCCAGCTACAGATTTCATCGGTACCGATCAATTTGGGTATATTATTTGTGATGATGGAACACCTATCCTTTGTGATACGACGATAGTCACAGTTACAGTCCCTAATGACCCACCAGTTGCAGTAGATGATAGTAATAATACGGTGGAAGATGTTCCAGTTAATGGTACTATTTTAGGGAATGACTTCGATCCTAATAGAAATGATTTAATCTTAAATCAAATTCTAATCAATAGTCCAAGCAATGGAACTATTAATTTAAATCCAGACGGTTCTTATACTTATACGTCAACTGCAAATTATAATGGTTTAGATGCATTTACCTATCAAATTTGTGATGGACAAATACCTAATTTATGTGATACTGCTGAGGTTACTATTATAATAGCAGCCATAAATGATGCTCCGTTGGCTTTAGATGACGCAAATAGTACAGATGAGGACACCCCCGTTAATGGTACTGTTTTACCGAATGATACGGATGTAGAAAATGATAATTTAACAGTCAGCACTACGCCTGTTGATACACCAGAAAATGGAATTATCACCTTAAACCCTGATGGCACTTATACCTATATGCCTGATCCAGGTTTTAATGGTACAGATAGTTTCCAATATGAAATTTGTGATGATGGCATTCCTAGTGCTTGTGATACGGCAACCGTCACTATTAATATAGGAGCGGTCAATGACCCACCAATAGCTATGGATGATGTCGTTACAACTGATGAAGATATGCCCGTTAGTAGTTCGGTATTACCAAACGATAATGATCCTGACGGAGATGATTTAACAGTTAGTACGACACCAATAGACAATCCAGATAACGGGGTAGTTACCATAAATCCTAATGGTTCTTTTACCTATACACCTGTTCTAGATTTTAATGGAATAGATGAGTTTCAATACGAAGTCTGCGACGATGGTATTCCTAGTTTATGCGATACAGCTACAGTCACCATTACCATAAATCCTGTTAACGACCCCCCTGTAGCCATAGATGATTCAGGAGTAACTGATGAAGATACACCTGTTAGCGGTTCGCTACTGCCCAATGATACAGACCTTGATGGAGATGATTTAGTGGTAAACACAACATCTATTGACGAACCAGACAATGGAACTGTCATCTTAAACCCTGATGGTACTTTTACTTATATCCCTGATCCTGATTTTAATGGAATGGATGAATTTCAATACGAAGTCTGCGATGATGGTATTCCTAGTTTATGCGATATAGCTACAGTCGCCATTACCATAAATCCTGTTAATGACGCACCAATAGCCGTAGATGATCCAGTAATAACAGATGAAGATACACCTATTAGTGGTTCACTACTGCCGAATGATACAGACCCAGAGGGAGATAATTTAGTGGTGGATACAACACCTGTTGATGAACCAGATAATGGGGCTTTAACCTTAAATCCTGATGGTACTTATACATACACCCCTGATCCAGGTTTTAATGGTACAGATAGTTTCCAATATGAGGTTTGCGATGATGGTATTCCTAGTTTATGTGATACAGCTACAGTCAACATTAGCGTTAATCCTACGAATGACGCACCTTTAGCCGTTGATGATAATTATCTAACAACTGAAGATACACCATTAATGGATACGGTCTTACCTAATGATTCAGACCCTGACAATGATAATATAATCCTTACGACTACGCCAGTTGAGGAACCAAACAATGGGATCTTAACTTTAAATCCTGACGGTACCTTTACTTATTTGCCCGAACCAGCATTTAATGGTCAAGATACTTTTTTGTATGAACTTTGTGATACTGGGACGCCTAAGCTTTGTGATACCGCACAAGTAATTATCGTCATTGACCCAGCAAATGACCCACCAGTTGCAGTTGATGATATTGTGGTTACCCCCATCAATGAACCTGCAGGAGGGAGTTTATTAACCAACGATTTTGATCCTGAAGGAGATGATATAGTGGTAATTACAACACCAATTGATGCTCCAGATAACGGTATTTTAGTCATTAACCCAGATGGTACTTATACATACACCCCTGATCCAAATTTTGTAGGAGAAGATAGCTTTGACTATCAAATTTGTGATGATGGTATCCCTACCTTGTGCGATACGGCGACGGTAGTCATTTACATCATAGAAGATAATGCTGGAATCAATGATCCACCAGTTGCCATCAATGATAATTTTGTTACCAATACGAATCAAGCTATTATTAATGTCAATTTGCTAACAAATGATTTTGATCCAGATGGGAACAGCTTAATACTCAATACCGCACCAATAAATCCACCTAGTAATGGAACGGTATTCATCAGCCCAAATGGTAATGCGACTTATACACCTGCCACCGATTATAATGGACAAGATGTATTTACGTATCGAATTTGTGATAATGGCGTACCTGTTTTATGTGATACAGCTACTGTTTCCATAGTTATTATACCTTCGGCTCAATTAGAAAATAGTACTTACGCTAATGATGATGCAGGATTGACTTATCAAGATGTCCCACTAACGGGCATTTTAAATGATAATGATAATGACCCAGAGGGGGATAATCAGTTTTTGCTAACTACGCCTATTACCCCACCTAGTAATGGTATAGTAACCCTTAATACAGGCGGTACTTTTGAGTATATTCCTAATCCTAGTTATGTGGGGGCAGATTTATTTGTCTATCAGGTTTGTGATGATGGTAATCCAGTAGCTTGTGATTTAGCAACCGTCTATTTAACCGTTTTAGTGCAGAATACCCCGCCTTATGCGATTGATGATGTCAATGTTATCCCCAAAAATGGAATGGCTGATGGCGATTTACTTGCCAATGATTTTGATTTAGAAGAAGATAATATTACCGTCAATATAGTACCCATTGATAATGTAGACAATGGAATAGTAACGATTAATCCTGATGGTACTTATACTTACACCCCAAACACAGATTTTGTGGGAGAAGATATTTTCACTTACCAAATTTGTGATGATGGTATACCTATTTTGTGTGATACAGCAACTGTAACTATTGAAATCATTGAGAATAATTTAGCTGTAAATGACCCACCAGTTGGGGTCAACGATGTCTTTATTACCTTAGTGGATACAAAAATAAATAGCAATTTAATTAGTAATGACTTTGATCCAGATGGAGATGTTATTACGATTAATACAACTCCAACTAGTCAACCAGAAAATGGAATGGTCACTATCAATGCAGATGGTACTTTCCAATATATGCCAGCTGCTAATTTTAGGGGGGATGATTCTTTTAATTATCAAATTTGCGATGACCAAAACCCAAGCCTTTGTACCGAAGTAGTCGTAAGTGTCACGATTATTCCAATTACGGATATGAATTTCACATTTGCAAATGATGATGTAGCCAATACTACTGAAGATAATCCTGTTAGTGGTAATTTATTAGTCAATGATACCGACCCAGAAGGAGATTCACAAAATGTTATTCCAAACCCTACCGTTGAGCCAGAAAATGGGATGGTCCTCCTCAACTTAGATGGTACTTATACTTATACACCTAATCCAGATTACTTTGGTGGCGATCAATTTACTTATACAGTATGTGATAATGGAACACCTTCTGCTTGTGACGAAGCGGTTGTTAGAATTAATATTCAGCCTGAAAATGATCCACCTAATGCTAAGAATGACATCAATATAACCTTAATCAATACACCAGTTTCGGGTTTTGTGTTAACTAACGATGAAGATCCAGAAGGAGATGATTTCGTCATAAATACAACGCCCTTACAAGCACCAGAAAATGGTGCCGTATTGATTAATATAAATGGTACCTATGACTATACACCCACAACCGATTTTAGTGGAGAAGATCTATTTTCTTATATAATATGTGAAAATCAAAATCCTACTTATTGTGATACGGCAATTGTTTTTATAAGCATCATTGACACTAGCAATCCTGAAAATAATCCACCAGTTAGCCTTGATGATGCCAATTTCGGTATAGTCAATCTACCATTATCTGGTAATTTAATTGCCAATGATAGCGATCCAGACGGAGATCCGTTTAATATTACGACAACTCCTATTAGTCAACCAATAAATGGTACGGTTATTATTAATCCTAATGGAACTTACACTTATACACCAAATCCAGATTTTATTGGAGCAGATGTATTTGAATATGAAATTTGTGATTTAGCCACCCCATCTGCTTGTGATACCGCAAAAGTTACCATTGAAATATTCCCAAATACAGGAAATACTGTTTTTGCCAATGATGATGCCGCAACAGGTAATGAAGATAGTCCGCTTCAAGGAGATTTATTAGTCAATGATTTTGATCCAGAAGGAAATAATTTAGTGCTGAATATTTCCCCCACTAGATTGCCACAACATGGTACCGTCACCTTAAATACAGATGGTTCTTTCTCTTATTTCCCCGTACAGGATTACAATGGTTCGGATCAGTTTGATTATGAAGTTTGTGATGATAATACACCTCCTGCTTGTGATATTGCTACGGTCTATTTAACAGTTTTACCCGTAAGCGATACTTTATGTGCAGAAGCCTTGCCAAAACCTACTTTATTATCAAATGGAGCTGTTTGCTTTACAGAGGAGATACATTTATTTATTCAAGAAAACTATCCGTTATTTACTATTGAAAATACCGATTTAGATTTCTCTTTTACTTGGTTCAATGGTTTAGGAGATACCATTGCCACAACGACGGAACCGAATTTCACGATTGCTGCGGATCATCCGATGGCACTTTCCCCTTTTACCGTAAAAGTAAGGTTGGATGACTGTAGTTCAGATTTTGCAGATCCTGTTTCTGTTGACATTGCTCAATTGCCTACCATCATTGCTACTTCCACTAGTGGGTCGCAAGGTGTTTGTGTAAACGGATCTACTCAATTGATGGCAACAAGCATAACGGATGCCACCTATACTTGGCGAATCGTAGGAGATACCACTATAATAGCGACTACGCAAAATCCAATCATTAATAATATCGGCACCACCACTACTTTTGAAGTACAGGTCAAACCTGCACTTTGTGAAGTCTTCTCTACCGCTACCATAACGATTATGGTCAATGAAGGCCCTTCTATCAGTCCACAATTGGCAACAGGTGCCTTGGTTTGCTTAGGGAGTTCTTTTCAAGTAGAAAGTAATGCGACGGGTATAGCACCATTTGTTTACCAATGGACAGGGCCTAATAATTTCAGCTCTAATGCTGCCAATCCAGTTATTAGCAATGCAAGCTTAGATAATTCTGGAAGTTACACGGTGGAAGTAACCGATGCTAATGCTTGTGTAAATAGAGCAGATTTAACCGTTGATGCAATTTCTGCTGGGCCAGAACAACCAATTACCAATAGTAATTCTCCTGTTTGTATTGATGGAATGATTACTATTAATTTGCAAACACCCTATACAGGATCCGTCATCACTTATAATTGGATAAATGGTCAAGGCAATACCGTTAGTACGGATAGAAACCTTAACCTTGCTGCTAATAATCCAATGGCAATTAGCCCCTACTTTTTACAAGTGACAATAGACGGTTGTCAATCTCCCAATTCTGAATCTATAGTAATCGACGTACAAGATATACCTACCGCCTTAGTTACTTCAACGACAACTACGATCTGTGCAGGAGGCGATATTCAATTATTAGCAAATGAAGTTGGAGCAGCAACTTATGAATGGAGACTATTAGATGATCCAACAATTTTGTCTACTTTACAAAATCCAACTTTTAGAAATATTCAACAAGATACTGCTTATACTTTAACCGTTAGAAGTGGTGTTTGTCCTGATAGATATGCGATAGATACTATTGCTATCAGTATAAGCCCTAGAGCTGATTTTGCACCTAGTCGAATTTATACTTTAAATGAAGATTGTTCTGTTTCTGAGCTACAATTAAATGCCAATTTAATCGGTAGTACTGCTGGCTTAAGTTTCCAATGGACAGGACCTAATAGTTTTAATTCTAGCGAACAAAATCCCGTTATCCCCAATATAACGGATGCTTTTAATGGAGCTTATGCCTTAACCGTTACCAATGGAAGTGATTGTGCAACTACTAAAACAATTTTCATCAATGACTTGCAAGGAAATCTGCCTAAACCAGTTATTACTGCTTTAAATACAGGTTGTACTTCGGATAATATCATTTTGGAAGCACCTATTTATGAAGGAAATAATCTGGTTTATACTTGGTTAAGAAATAATTTATCCATTGGTTCCAATAGCCATCAATTATTTATTGATAATGCCCTTGTAGGCGTCCGATATCAAGTAGTTATACAGGTAGATGATTGTATTATTGAATCTAATAGTTTCCAACCACTCGTCTTTGATCAACCAACCGTAGTCATTGAAGATAATTTGCCCACCCTTTGTACGGATGGAACAGCAGATATTACCTTAAATGCAAGCATAGCAGGTGGTCAAGCGCCCTATGAAATTGTTTGGTCTAGCACCACAGGTTTCCAATCTTTTAGTGAAGATGCCACCATCGTCAATGCTACCGAAGCCTTATCAGGTACTTATTCTATTGAAATTGTTGATCAAAATGGGTGTATTGCAAAAGCATCTACAGAAGTTGATATTAAAGAAGCACCAGCGCAACCAATTATTAATTTTACCAATCCTGTTTGCGAAGGAACTATTACTACTTTGAGTGCTTCCAATTTTGAAGGCGTGAATGTTGATTATAGCTGGCAAGTACCCAATCAAGATAGTATTAGTGGTTTGACTTCTAGTAAGCTATTTATTTCACCAGTTAGCCAAGCCCTACACCAAGGAGCTTATATTTTATCTGTAGAAATTGATGGTTGTGTCAGTAGCTCTGATCCCGTTAATCTGGAAGTTATTCAATTGCCTACGATTCAACCAACTGCTACTTATACCACTACGGTAGATTGTGCGCCCAGTAATTTAAGTTTAAGTGCCAACATATCTCCGAATACAAGTGCCCTTACCTTTTTATGGACAGGACCAAATGGATTTAATTCAAATGCAGAAAATCCCATTATTGTCAACGCTACCCCAGCCAATAATGGGCAATATTTCTTAAAAATTACCAATAATGCAGGTTGCGCATTAAGTGCGCCAACCAATGTGATTGAAAATATTAGAGATGGGATTTCTCAACCTATTATTCAAGGAATGACTACTTTATGTGAAGGGGCAACGATTCAATTAACCGCACCTGTTTATATGGGCAATGAAGTAGTTTACTTCTGGTTTTTTAATAATGAACTGATTGCCGATGCATCAAATTTTGAGTTAGTTATTCCACAAGCGAATGCTACCACGCATCAAGGAAATTATCATGTATTGGTAGATGTAGATGGCTGTCAGCGTGCCTCCACTCCTGTAGCGATTAATTTATTACCTATTCCTACTTTTAACCCACAAGCTATTTTTAGTAGAACAGAAAATTGTACAGGGTCTAATTTAGTCTTAAATGCCAATTTAGTAGGCAGCAACGAAGGATTAACTTTTGAATGGGCAGGGCCTAATGGCTATTCTTCTAATGCCGAAAACCCTGTTATTGTCAATGCGACTACCGCTAATAATGGACAATATACCTTATTGGTTACCAATGGTAGCAATTGCTCGCAGCATATTGCTACAAATATTATTGATGACATTGGTCCTATTCTCCCGCAGCCGCTTATTCAAACTTCCGAAGCAGTTTGTGAAGGTGGATTAATGACCTTGACCGCACCTCTTTATACAGGAGCAATCGTTAATTACAATTGGTTGCTGAATGGCGATAGGATTGAAGGGGAAAATACAAATGAAATTACCATTGGTCCATTAGTAGACAATGAAGATACCTATCAACTAGAGGTTCAAGTAGATGATTGTACCTTATCTTCAGAAGTCATTCAGCCAAATGTGTTGCCAATGGGTACTATTGATCCTAGCTATGAATTATCCGCTGTTTGCGAAGGAGGGACTTTACAATTATCCGCCAATAGAAGTAATGCGATTGGATCCGTCACGTATCTATGGACGGGACCAAATGGTTATACCTCCAATGCAGAAAACCCATTCATTGGTAATATTAATGAAGATTTTAATGGTACTTATACCCTAGTCTTGACTACGCTAACTGGTTGTGAAACAAGTAACAGTTTAATCATTACGGAAATCATTAACGAACCAGCACAACCAACCGTCATTACCAATGGTCCAGTTTGTGTCAATGAACTAATTTCCTTGAGTATTCAGGAAACTGCTAGTTCTGAATTGGCGACTTATGTATGGTTCAATGGCAATAACGAAGTCATCGGGAGTGAAAGATCCATTTCGATTGCCGCAACTGATCCATTAGCTATTTCTCCTTATTCTGCTCAAATTACCGTCGGTGATTGTGGAACCGTTTCTTCTATTCCAATACCTGTACCTATTATTCAATCACCTCAACTTTTGGTCAGCAATAGTGGTCCAATCTGTGGAGGACAGGCGGTTCAATTAACCGCTGAAATGATAGAGGATGCAACTTATATTTGGACAGATGCTCAAACGGGTGCCATCGTTTCAACGCAACAAAATCCAACGATTCTAAATATAGATACCACCACTTCTTTTATCCTTACGGTAAAGGTGGCTGGTTGTGAAAATAGTAGTAGCAGTGCTACCACAGTATTAGTTAATGAAAGACCAACGATTGTGGATTTAGCACCAACGACTACCCTTTGTGAAGGGCAAGATTTAGTATTAACAGCTAATAATGGCAATCCGATAGCACAGGCGATTCCTTATACTTGGACGGGGCCTAATGGATTTAATTTCACTAATGTTTCAACTGATAATACCTTCCCCGTTACGATTCCAAGTTTCTCAACAACCCAAATTGGGGCTTATCAATTGACAGTTGGCGGGGCAGGTACTTGTATTTCGGAAAGTCGATCAGTCGTCGTTGCTTTAAATGATGCTTTAATCACCCCTAGTTTACAAGCCAATTCAAATTTAGTATGTGGTGGCGATCCTATTTCTCTAACTGCTAGTACAGAAAATGGTCCAGGTGTAAGTTATGAATGGTATTTACAAACAACCGAAGGGGATTTATTGCTAATAAGAAAAACTTCGACGCCAACCATGATAATTAGCAATGCTTCGTCGGCTAATTCAGGAGATTATGTCGTAAGAGTGATAAAAGATAATTGTGTTTCTGGCTATTCTAATGTTGCTGAAATTATTGTTTTAGACGTGAGTTCTAATATCATAGCTAGTAATAATACAAGTGCCGAAAATAGACTCTGTGAAGGTGATGTCATTCAATTAGCTGTTCCTTTCTTTGAAGGCGCTATTTATACTTGGTTTGGTCCAGCAGGCTTTACTTCTGATAAGGCAAATCCAATTATTAGCCCTGCCACATCCTTAGCAGCAGGTGATTATTTTGCGATTATTTCTGTTGAAGGTTGCTCAGGTATTACCTCCTCGGTCACTACTGTTTATGTCAATCCGCAACCTGCTATGCCTACGATTATAAATAATGGTCCCGTTTGTATAGGAGAAACCCTTATTTTAGAAGTAAGTAGCGAACTTGATTTTAATGAATCCGATACTTTGGTTTACGAGTGGTTTGATGCCTTTTCTAATGCTTTAATTAGAACAACTAAAGAACCACAATTAATCTTAACCAATGTCAACGAAAGTCATAGTGGTAATTATTATTTACAGTTAATAGCCAATGGTTGTTATGCTGAAATCTCTAATGAAACGGAAGTAGAGATACTAAGTACGATAGATTTAATAGCCAGTGCAGGAGAAGATCAATCTTTGTGTACTGCTTCGATGGTCACTTTAAACGCAACTCCTGTAGTAAATGCAACAGGAACTTGGTCCTCACCAACGGGTGCAATCATTGCCGATTCGATGTTGACTACTGCAACTGCCAATAATCTACAGGTGGGCATTAATCAATTTATTTGGACAGTTACCAGTAATCAATGCGCCACCCAATCTTCGGATACGGTAACTATTGATATTGAAATGATAGCAGTAGATATTGCCGATGCAGGCTTGGATAGGGATGTTTGTGAAACAGATGCGGTTAATTTAGCAGCAACTCCCTTAACTCGTGCCTCAGGAGTATGGACACAATCTTTAGACCAAGAAACACAAGGGGTAATGATTATCGCCCCTACTGATGCCACCTCTCCATTAGAAGGACTCGAACCGGGCAATACCTATACTTTCATTTGGACGATTAGTGAGGACGAATGCCCCAATTTTGATGCCGACACCGTACGGTTAAGTATCAATGATATGCCAGCAGACAATGCAGTAGTACGAGACGAATCTATCGTATTATGTGATGAGGACCAACTCACTTTAAATGCAGAAATACCGACTTTCAGTACAGGACAATGGTTAACGGAATCAGGAGCAACAATTGCTAACCCGACTAACCCTAGCACCTTTGCAGAAAATTTAAATCCAGGGGCAAATGTTTTTGTCTGGGCATTAAGCAATGGTGCCTGTATCAATTATTCTACGGATACCGTCATCGTGCATTCCGAAAGAATGCCAATGGTTAATCCAGATGCTTATGAGATTAACTTGAATGACACCTTGGATATAGACGTTTTAGAAAATGATATCATTTCCGCTAATATGGATATTCGATTTGTCATTACTAAGTTTCCTGATAATGGCGAATTAATCGAACGAGGCGATGGGCTATTAACCTACAAACCACAAAGCAATTTCTTTGGTTTTGATAATTTCCGCTATAAAATTTGTAGTGAATTATGTGAATCACTTTGTGATACTGCCATCGTTACTATTGGTGTGACAGGCACACAAGGTTCAGGGGAATGTCTCATTCCAAACGTAATTTCTCCTAATGAAGATGGAAATAATGACTATTTCTTAGTCTCTTGTTTAGATCAATTCCCAGACAATGAATTGAAAATTTTCAATCGCTGGGGAGATAAGGTTTTTGAAACTAGAAACTATCAAAACGATTGGGCAGGTACTCACAATCGACTACCATTGCCTGCTGGCACCTATTTCTATGTCCTGAAACTCAGCGAAGATGGGGATCCATTGCAAGGGTTTATAACGATATTTAGATAAACTGGTTGCTAGTTACTGGTTGCTAGTTGCTGGGTCGCCAATTCGGTTAACCAGCAACTAGCAACCAGCAACCAGCAACTACAAACTCAACAGATGCGAATAATTTTTCATACTTTATTCCTCCTATTTCTATTAAACAATCAGGCATGGAGTCAAAATGACCGACTCTACAGTATGTTTGTTTTTAATAAATTACAATACAATCCAGCTTATGCAGGTAGTGTTGACGCCTTAAATGTAGGGGCTCATTATCGACATCAATGGCAGGGTTTGGAAGGCGCGCCCAAAACAATTACTGCTTTTGCGCATACGCCTATTATGAATGGAAGAAGTGGTGTTGGTTTATCGGTCATTTCTGATGAGATTGGTATTTTTAACTCGACTTTTGCCAAAATGGATTATGCTTATCGGATTGGTTTTAAAAATGACACCAAGCTTAGTTTAGGCTTAAGTGCTCAATTTGATTTCACCAGATTTGACTGGACAAAAGCTGAATTAATTGATAATGTAGATTCGGCTATTCCTTTTGGTGAACCCTCTGGTACTAGTTTTAATGTTGGTACTGGAATTTATTATTCTGGTAAAAACTTTTATGTTGGTATTTCTGCACCTACCCTACTAAGAAATTCCATTACTAGTTCTGCTTATGCAGGTTTTGGACAGCTCAAAGATTTAAGAGCGCATTATTTAATGGGGGGGGTGGTTTTTAAAATTAACTCAAAGATTCATATTAAACCCTCTTTATTAATCAGTTATGTAAAAAATGCACCTAATGAAGTAGATTTTAACCTCAGTTTGTTATTTCTGGAATCATTTTGGATTGGTGCTAGTTATCGGCTGGATGAATCAGCAGATGCTTTTGTACAGTTTCCTTTGACACAACAATTGAAACTTGCAGTAGGCGTAGATTATGCCCTGACAGAACTGAACAGTTTTACTAAGGGCAGTTTTGAAGTAATGGTAGAATATTTATTTAAATATGATAATGAAAAGGTCAATAATATTCGATTTTTTTGATGGATTATTGACTTTAATAAAGAAAGTAAAAGTAGAGCAAATCATTAAAGCCGAAAAAAATTAAACTATTAGTTGACCAAGTATGGTTGGATGGTACTATCGAATAGTCAATTTGCATTTGCTTAAATCCTTTTATCATGAGAAAATTAGTCGTCGCCTCCATTTGCTTATTTGTTTTTGTTACTAGTATTTTTGCCCAAAAAAAGGGAGATAAAGTATATGATAATTTGGGCTACCTAACGGCTACCGATTATTATCAAGATTTAGAAGAGGAGGAACAAACTTATGCCGTAAAGCTAAAGTTAGCCAATAGTTTTCGGTTAAATAGTCAGTACGAAGCAGCGGAATATTGGTATGCACAAGTCATCAATGAGGTCCAAGAGGTCGAGACAGTACTTCATTATGCCCAAACCTTGCAAGCCAATGGCAAATGTGAAGACGCCATTAGATGGTATAATGATTACGAAAAGCAGAGTAATGATAAAACCCGTTCTTTTATCAAAGATTGTAAGGATATTGATAAATTTGAAAATCACAAAAATATCAAACTTTTCAATCTCGCTGATTTAAATACCGAACACCATGATTTTAGCCCCATTCCACATAAAGATGGTATTATTTTCACTTCTATGCGAGAAGGGAATAAAATGATTACCAGTAATACTGATAAATGGACCAAAGATAATTTCTCTGATTTGTTTTATGCCAAAAAAGATGGAGACAAATTTGCGGAAGCCAACCCCTTAAAAGGAGATGTCAATGGAGGCTTTCACGATGGAGTAGCCACTTTTAGTGCGCCTACCAAACAAATGATATTTACTAGAACCAGCAAACAAAAAAGTGAAGAGGGAGATACTAAAAAACTAAAAATATTTTCTGCCAAAGGGGAAGGAGACACTTGGAATGACACCAAAGAACTACCTTTCTCTGACAAAGAATTTTCAACTTGCCACCCTACCCTTTCCACAGATGGCCAACGGCTTTATTTTTCTTCTGATAGACCAGGAGGTTTCGGTGGCATGGATATTTATGTCAGCCAAAAATTAGGTAGTAAATGGGGCGACCCCATTAATTTAGGTCCGACTGTTAATACTTCTGGAAATGAAATATTCCCATTTGTCAGCCAAAAAGACAAATTATTTTTTGCCTCTAATGGTCATAAAGGCTTAGGTGGCTTAGATATATTTGTGGTAGAAAAATCCACAGATGGAGATGAGAATTCTTGGGCGGATCGTAAAAATGTAGGCAAACCCATTAATTCTAAAAAAGATGATTTTGGTTTTTATATAGATGCGGAAGAAGAAAAAGGGTATGTTTCTTCTAATCGACCAGGAGGAGCTGGACAAGATGATATTTATAGTTGGGAGAAAACGGAAGATGATCCTAATAAAAAAGATAAAGACGATCCATTTGACCCCGACCCAAACAATCCGAATGAAGTTGTTGGTGCAGGAAATTCAGGTATTTTCCAAATAGCTGTTTGTGATGCTAAAACGGGACAGAGATTAGAAAATGCCAGAGTTGCACTTCTTAAATCAGCAGATAATTGGATTGCTTATGAAGACGAAAGTCAAATGCCTACTAGCATCTTAACTAATAATATTGGTGGTGACTATGGCATTAAAGTAAAAGGAGGCGTAGTTCGAGCAGATGCCTCTTTTACCACCAACCCCAATGGTGTTTTTAATTACTTTGTAGAAGAAAATAAAACTTATTCTTTTTACGCAGAAAAAGATTATTATCGACCTAATCGACAACAGTTGTCAGGCGCACAATTAATGGAAAACAAGGAGTATTGTATTCCTCTTACTAAAAGAGATTGTATAAAATTAAAAGGAGCGGTTAAAAACAAAAATTTTCCTAAATATATTCCGGGGGCAGAAGTTACCCTAATTGATAAATGTACAGGAGCCATTACGACTTTAGAAACAGGTTTTGATGGTCGATTTGAAATGTGTATTGAATGTAGTTGTGAATATGAAATTACGGCTAGAAAGTTAAATTTTAAAGAAGGAACTTCTAAAGTTTCTACCTTAAATGTGCCTTGCAATAGTAGTATTGTAATGAATACCTTAATTGAACTAGAATTAGATAGATTAGACCCTAATGAACAAAATGTTACGCCAGGTTATGTGAATGAATATTTGACGGGTGACCCAGAAGGCAATTATCAAGTAGGTCAAGAAATTACCCTCAATCATATTTATTACGATTTTGATCAACATTATATTCGAGCTGATGCCGCCAATGATTTAGATTACTTGGTTTTAGTGATGAATGAATACCCAAGCATGGAAATCTCCTTAGCTTCTCATACCGATAGCAGAGGAGAAACGGACTATAACCGATGGTTATCTAGAGATCGGGCAAGATCTGCTAAAAAATACCTTATCCAAAAAGGCATCGACGAGTATAGAATCAGTAAAATAAAAGGTTATGGAGAGACTCGACATGTCAATGATTGCTATGACGGGATAGCATGTAGTGAAGAAGAACATCAACGAAATCGAAGAACCGTTGTCACCATTACTCGATTAGACCAAAGTGTGCCTATTAAAACAATCGCTAAACCTCGTGTTATTGATCGGAAACCTGGGTTTTAGGTTGCTTCTAAATTGCTACAATAGTCAAAATTTTTAGCTTGTAAGTAGCTGTTCAGTATTAACTGCAAAAAGATAGCAAGGTGCAGCGCACCGCCTACATTTGTATCATTAGTACTGGAAAATAAGCCCTAAGGTTAATACTGTTCAGAATTATAATCCCTGATAATCAATGACTTATATTTTCAGATGGGCTAAAATAACTTACTAGTGGACAAAATGCTTCAGGACACAGAGTACACGAAGGAGACACAGAGACCACAAAGATTCAAATTACTGATAATCAACACTCGGTGTACTTTGTGTCTTCTCTGTGCGCTCTGTGTCCTAAAAAATGTCCATTAGTAATCACTAAATTTATGTCTTGCGACATAATCAGGATATGCATTAAAAAATTAAATAGTCTCTACTCTACCACTTGTCCCTAAAAAAAAACATCATCTCAACAATATAATTTCAAGTTTAAATCACAATTTTAGGGTTAAAAATCAAGTCCAATTTAAAATGCAAAAAACAACTAATATAAAATAAACTCATAATCATTTTTTTACGTTCAAAAAGAGATTGTCATGATATTATTCTAAAATACTAATTAGAATAAACCTATTTTAATCCCGTCACAAAACCTAAAATTTTTCAAAAAATCTATATCTGTTATTACTTATTTTTGCTTCAATTAATAGAGTTACCTATCATTAAAAGCCACAAAAAGTAGATATCCTTTCTTCTAATCTACTAATTCTTATTAGAGAGATCATTTCAAAAGGCGGACAATTCTATCCTTTGGATATAAGTTTGTCCGTAGTTCTAAGGTTTTACTATATCTTGCTTTACACTAGAGTTTAAGTGGTCATATCGACTTTTACAAGTTGCTTTTCCATTATGCTAGTTTAATAGTTTACAACTACTACACCATACTCATTAGTAGTCCAGCTTGATTTTATAGAATTCCTTGACGTTATGATTATCCATTCTTCATTAACGCTTTCTTACTACGACATTCCTTTATTTTCCAAACCTGAATCAGTCTTACCCTCTTCCGAAAACCTATCAACTACCAAAAGTTGATCAGTTTAGCAAATCTATACATCACCCAGTCAAAATATTAGGCTTAGTAAACAATTTTCAATTTAACATAGAAGGTGACCCTTTCTGTTCTTAGGTCTATCCCCGATTAGACATACAGCGCATCAATGAAAATTTCAGCTATTATGCAGAAAATATCTCGTAAGAATAATTATGCGAAATTCAATTTTGGATTAAATGCTTTACTAATAGTAGGGCTTTTTGTCTTGGTTAATTTTAGTGTGCCTACTATACCAACCAACCAAAATAGTTTTTTCAAAAAAAGAATGACCAAACTCACAGCAAATGTCTTTTCCGCTTGGAAAACGCAAATTTTATCCGCACAACCTACTATGTTGATGGGTATCTGTGATTTGGACTTATCTGGTTCTACTACCTATAGAACACTCTCTTATAGTCAATCTGGAAGTCAATCCGGGCAAATCTGTGGAGGTGGCTTCAATATGAATGTGACTAATGTGGATAGGCTCACCATTAATGTGCAAGGATTAAATTGTCAGGCATTCTGTAACTCTACTTTTTACCTCAACGGACAAGCAATCGGCGGTAATTGTGGTAGTCGAACGTCAACTATTGATGTCTCCAATACAAATGTGGCAAACTTGACGGTTTCTATGTCCAATTGTAACAATAATAATATTCAGTATTGGTGGAATGGTTGTCAAGTAGAATATGAAGATGGTGGCGGTGTCCCAAGGGAAGCTAGAATTACCTATATCAATACAACGAACTTTTTTTGGCGGATTAATCCCCAACCACCTATTTCAAACGTAACCATTCCCTCCGCTTATAATGTGTTATTTGGCTTTTCTGTTTCAGCCCCCACTTCGGATTATGCTTTAAGTGTAGGCAGTCCTTTTACTGTCAATGGAGATAATGAAATTTTGCAAAGCGGCGTTCCTACAGGTATTTTTGTGTCAGGTAATAATAGTCAAGATTTACAATTTTCTGGAGAAGCTCCTGCTGCTACTTATGAGGCGGTTGTAGAAAGCTTAAATATCACCACAACAGGTGGTGCGTTCGATAATCAATCAGATATAGACAATACCCCTGCGCTTATTCTAAATGCACAAATTTGTTTAGATACAGATGATGATGGTATCAAAAACGAAGATGATATTGATGATGACGGAGATGGTATTTTAGATATTGATGAGCAAGTAAATGCTACAAACGGTGGTGATTCAGATGGTGATGGCATCCCTGATGAATTAGATATTGATAGTGATAATGATGGCATTCCAGATTTAATCGAAGCGCAAAGTACCCTAGGATATACCGCTCCTACTGGAGTAGACACAGATGGAGATGGCTTGGATAATGCCTATGATCCGAATAATGGAGGCACATCAATTACTCCTGTAAACACCGATGTTGGAAATGATAATATCCCTGATTATTTGGATACCGATTCAGATAATGATGGTTATTTAGATGCCAGAGAAGGTGGTTTTATCAATGATGGATCGACTAAAGATTCGGATCGAGACGGTTTATTAGATATTTATGAGGGCAGTAATGTCAATGATATTGATCCCAATGATGAAATTGATAGCCCATTGGTTTTGCCCGATGAAGATGCAGATGCCTCCCTTGGTGGCACAAATCAGAATATAGACTTTAGGGATACCCCAGGAGATACGGATATGGATGGCGTAGATAATCGCTTAGACATTGATGATGATAATGATGGCATTCCCGATGCGATAGAATCTCCAGCTTGCTTTTTCACCAAACAAGAAGCAGAAATTATTGCCAATGTTACGACAGATTTAACCACTCCCGACGATATCGCTTTTGTTTATGATAAAGTAACCAATAATACTAGTTTTAATTTTAATGGTTCGCAGGCATTAGCAGGCAGTACCATTTTTACCATTCAATTAGCTACTTATCTACACATTGATTCGTTAATCGTAGATATGGGCGGAACAACTGGTTTTGGGGCGACAGGGGCAACCGCTAAATTACAAGGGTTTGATGGCGCAACGTGGAAGGATTTAAGCAATACTGTTTCCATTGCTGGAACTATCCCTAATGGAAATATCATTTTTCCAGTTACGATGAATGCTTCGGATTATGCCGTTTATCGACTATTAGGGGTCGGCACGGCCAATACCAATACCACCACTATTTCAGAAATCTTATTTTCTTTTGAGGATGTATATACTGCTTCGCTCTACCCAAAACCTAGCTGCTCGGCAGATGTAGATAATGATGGCAAAGACAATCATTTAGATCTGGATGCAGATAATGATGGCTGTTCTGATTTAGCCGAGGCTGGCGCAGGAGCGGTTACAGATTCCTTGGTTACCCAAGGTGGTTTATATACAGGTGTTGGCGCCAATGGTTTTGCCAATCATTTGGAAACTAGTACCGATTCCAATGTACCTAATTATACTTCTACTTCTTATATGGCATTGACCAATTTATTGAATGCTTGTGCAGATACCGATGGGGACGGAGTTGGTGATTTAATTGATTTGGATGACGATAATGATGGCATTCCTGATGTAGTAGAATTGGCTTGTGGAGCCGCTGAATTTAGTAATGGCAATGGTTTTTCTTTTGTCAACCTCAATCAGACTGCTGCTGGAACTTTTACTAGAGATGAATTTACCGCCAACTATAGTTTATCTATGGATGCTCAGTTGGGAACGACCACTTATTTTAAAATAGATTCTACCGATGGATTCCATTATACCATTTACGATAATGATGGGGGCTATACCGAAAATCATACCCTTAGCCCTCAAGGAGATGCCGTTTTATATCGTACGCTATATGGTCCACAAGTTCCAAAAAACAATGCCGTCAATAACGGTCAAAGTAATACCGCTCATACTATGACGCTGACTTGGACACCTGCGGTCAATGCCAATATTTTTATTGGTACAGCAGCGCAGGTGACGAGTCATTCTAATGGCGATGCAATTAATTCTGGTGATGTAATTACCACCGGAACTTATGTCATTAATAGTGGTGATTGGTATATCGAATTTTTAACGGATAATTTACCCATTGATTTTGAATTAACTGTCGAACATGTTGGTACGGGTATGACTTATGAAGGCTATGGGCTAAATGCTTCTCTTTGTGGGGCGCTAGATACTGACATGGATGGCACGCCCAATAATTTAGATGTAGATAGTGATGGCGATGGTTGTTTTGATGCTTACGAAGCAGGCGTCACTACTATCCAAAGTGATAGTGTTATTGCCAGCACCAATGCTCAGGTTGGCTTAAATGGTCTGGCAAATTCCCTAGAAACTAGTACAGATAATGGCATTTTAAATTACTCCCCTAATTATGTCATTGCCAATAGTGCTTTTTTAAACCTTTGTGCGGATACGGATAATGATAATGTGCCCGATTTAGTGGATATTGATGATGATAATGATGGTATTAGAGATAGTGAAGAAGCGCCAACTTGTTATTATAGCCTCCAAGAATTAAATTTTTTAGAAGGAGATAGAACGATGACAATGGAAGTCTCTTCTAGCCTATCTTTTCAAAACGGTAATCCAAACCTTTTGGTAGATGGTACTTATGGTAACCAGAATCGATTCACCAATGGGCAATCAATCATCAACCAAACCTTACTTGAGGTTACATCTTTTGAACCTGTTGAAATAGATACCATTTTTGTTACCATGAATAATGCGACCCAAACCTTTTTTAATACAGGGTCGGTCGTGCAAATTCAAGGTTGGGATGGTGTTGTGTGGATCAACCTTTCCGCCAATTTAAATTATAATACCACTTCTGGTACAAGTACTAACTTCACAGGCGCAACTGGGCAAATTGTTTTCCCCATTTCTCAGAATCAAGCCAAATATCAGAAATATAGAATTCAAGGAATAGCAGGAACGGTTAGAAACACCTATTATTTACAAGATATTCACCTTCAAA
This sequence comes from uncultured Saprospiraceae bacterium, assembly GCA_964644655.1. Classification (GTDB taxonomy): domain Bacteria; phylum Bacteroidota; class Bacteroidia; order Chitinophagales; family Saprospiraceae; genus JAFMDF01. Next base: position 39,699 of record CAZXYA010000004.1, read on the forward strand.
TAGACAATTATTTACCAGAAAATTATCCTAAAAATAGTTGTACGACCGATACCGATAATGATGGACAGTTAAACCATTTAGATTTGGATAGTGATAATGATGGTTGTTTTGACTTAGCCGAAGCAGGGGCTGGACAGGTAACAGATTCTTTGGCTACTCAAAGTGGGTCTTTTACAAGTGTTGGTACGAACGGTTTAGCCAATCATTTGGAAACAACAGCTGATGCTAATACCATCAGTTATTCCTCCACTTATTATATAGCCCTAACGGAATTACTTAATGCTTGTGCAGATTCTGATATGGATGGTATTGGTGATTTATTAGATTTGGACGATGATAATGATGGCGTGCTAGATTTTGATGAATTGACTTGTCAGCCTGTAATCATTGCCAATTCTACAACTACCCCATCTGCCAGAAATCATCAAGCTACAGCTTGGTTTACTAACGGGGTGGATAGTGCTTTTTACACCCTAACTTCTGATGCAGATAATGCTAACTTTTTCACCAATACCGCCGATGGTTTCCATTATGCCACTTTTGATAATGCCGCACCTTTTACAGTAAATGAAACCCATCATTTGGACATTACTGGGGGCAGCACGATTAGTGGCGATATTGAATGGGGGCCACAAGTGCCTACCAATAGTGCTACTTGGGCGAATCAGACCGTACAAGTTCACGATATTACCTTGACTTGGTCACCTACCATTAATGCAATGGTCATTGATCCAAATAATCAAACTAGTTTAACCAATGGGGCAATTATTAATTCGGGCGTTACCTTCACACAAAATGCTGGAACAACGATCACTCGAACTTGGAAAATCGCCTTCCTTGCCAAAGGCATGTTTGCCGATTTTGATTTAAACGTCGAGCATAGCAAAACAAGTGCGATTAATTATCATGGCTATGGCTTCAATGTAAGTGGTATTTGTGTAAATGAAGATACGGATATGGATGGTACGGTTAATCGTTTGGACTTAGATTCAGATGGTGACAGTTGTTCAGATGCTACAGAAGCGGGTGCTTTAGCGAATCTAATCGATAGTTTAGTGACTGGTCCTTTTGGTTTAAATGGATTTGCCAATTCCTTGGAAAATATTGATAATGATACCGCAAGTATTACTTATACCAATTATTATGCAGTCTTTGCCAAAGACGATTCCATCCAACTTTGTGGTACGGATACCGATATGGATGGCGTAGCGGATTTAATTGATATTGATGATGATAATGATGGGGTTTTAGATGTAGAAGAAATGGCTTGTTCTGGCGATTTTACGATTCAAAATGGCGTCGCTGCTGGTTCGGCAAACGCTAGAACGGTAACCGCACAATTTTCAGATGGACAAGATACGGCGGCTTATCGCTTTGCCACCAATACCGATAATGGAACATTCTATACCAATTTTGCCAATGGTTTCCACTACTCTACTTATGATGGTACTGCTCCTTTTGCCGTAGTGGATACGCATTATTTGACCATTCCAAATGGCACCGCTCATAGCGGTAATTTAGAATGGGGTCCAGAAGTTCCTTTAAACAGTAGTAGTTGGGCAGGTCAAACGACTCAAGAACATGAAGTTACCTTGACTTGGACACCAAATGTACCCGCCTTAGTGACCAATCCAAGTGGACAAATTAGTTTAGTAGATGGCGATTTAGTGGCTTCAGGTACTAGTTTTACACAAAATACGGGGAGCATCAATAGTCGAGATTGGAAAATCACTTTTTTAACCAATGGTGCTAGTGCTGATTTTCAATTAACCATTAATCACGACAAAACAGCATTACTCAGTTATATAGGCTATGGCTTTAATATGACGGGTGGCATTTGTCGAGAATTGGATTCAGATAATGATAATGTACCTAATAGATTAGACTTAGATTCAGATAATGATGGATGTCATGATTTGGTAGAAGCAGGCGCAGGCATAATTGGCGATTCTTTGGTTAGTCAAAGTGTCAACTATACTTCAGTTGGCTTAAATGGTTTGGCTAATAATTTAGAAATTAATGATTTAGCAACTACAGAAATTAACTATACTTTTTCTTATCAATTTGCGCTAACCGATTTAATCAATGTATGTAGTGATAGTGACAACGATGGTATTGGGGATATTTTAGACCTTGATGATGATAATGATGGCGTACCTGATAGCCAAGAGTTTGCTTGCTCGGCAACGACTATCCAACATGGTATTTTTTCTGTAGCTACTAAAAACCATACAGCGGAAGCATGGTTTTCAACTGGACAAGATAGTGCCAAATATACCTTCCAAACCGATGCCAATTGGACTAATTTTAATGCCAACTTTACGGATGGTTTTCATTATACCACCTATGATTCAGAAGCCCCTCACGATGTAAGGGATTTGCATACCTTGACTTTGCCCATTGGCAATTCTATTAGTGGTATGATTGAATGGGGGCCCGAAGTGCCTAATAATACCACTTCTTGGTCAGGACAGGCTTTGACCAATCATGACATTACCTTGACTTGGACACCTGCTGTTGCTGCCATTGTTGTTGACCCTGATAATCAAACAGATTTAACCGACGGAGCAACTATCAATTCTGGCATTACTTTCAAGCAAGGGGCAGGTACCATTAGCAATCGTACTTGGCGCATTCAATTTTTAACTGATGGGGCTATTAGTAATTTTGAATTGGAAGTAAAACACAACCATACAACTACGATTAGCTATATGGGTTATGGGTTTAATATGACCAATGGATTCTGCAAACCGCAAGATACGGATGGAGATGGCACACCAGATCATTTAGATTTGGATGCAGATAATGATGGCTGTTATGATCTAGTAGAAGCAGGTGCTGGTTTTATTGGGGATTCTTTGAGTAATACACCTTATGGTTTAAATGGCTTGGCAGACGAATTAGAAGTTAGCGTCGATACTGGCATTATTAATTATACTTCTTTTTATAGCAATTTTGCCCAAGATTCTACTTTAAATGTTTGTTTAGACCATGATAATGACGGCATTGGCGATTTAATTGATATTGATGATGATAATGATGGTACGCTAGATATTGCCGAAGTAGATTGTAGTAGCGATTTAAAATTCCAGAATGGGGTTGCTACAGGTTCAGCCAATGCTAGAATCGTAACAGGTCAATTTGCCAATGGACAAGATACCACTTTCTATACCTTCAAAACCAATACAGATAATGGTTCTTTTCATACCAATTTCACCAATGGTTTTCACTACTCTACTTATGATGGTTCTGCTCCTTTTGCTTTTGTCGATACCCATCAATTAAACATTCCGACGAATAGTATTTTAAATGCAGACTTGGAATGGGGACCAGAAGTACCAACCAATAGTAGTAGTTGGGCCAACCAAAATGTGGTGGCACATACGATTACCTTGACTTGGACACCTAACGTTCCTGCAATTGTAACCAATCCTAGTGATCAAATTAGTTTATCCGATGGCGAAATCATTAACTCAGGGGTTTCCTTCACCCAAAATGCAGGAACAACTAATAGTCGAACTTGGAAAATCACTTTCCAAGCAGCAGGAAGTGCGCAAGATTTTGAATTAATCGTCAATCATAATCATACTGCCTTAATCGGGTATCATGGCTATGGTTTTAATGTGCAAGGAGGAATTTGTACTATTTTAGATGACGATAAGGATGGCATCCCTAATAGTTTAGATTTAGATTCTGATAATGATGGCTGTTCTGATTTAGCAGAAGCAGGCGCTGGTTCGGTCACCGATTCTTTGGTTACGCAAAGTAATTTATATACTTCAGTCGGTTTGAATGGTTTAGGGAATCATCTAGAAACAAATGATTTGTCCACTACAACTATTTCTTACACTTCTACCTATTTCATGGCAACGACCAATCTTTTAAATGCCTGTGCTGATTCAGATATGGATGGTATTGGCGATTTAATTGATTTGGATGATGATAATGATGGCATACCTGATGAAACTGAACTGGGTTGTGGTAAAGCCACTTTTGGCGATGGCAGGAACTTTAGTTTTGTCAACCTTGCTCAAACTGGGGGTGGTACATTTAGTAATGGCGAATATAGCGCTAATTACAGCCTAGAAATGGATGCCCAATTGGGAACAATTACTTACTATAAAGTAGATTCTACCGACGGTTTCCATTATACCATTTATGATAATGATGGTGGCTATACCGATAAACATACGCTTTCTCCACAAGGAGACGCAGTACTAAAACGAGTTTTATACGGACCACAAGTACCAACTAATGGTGCCGTAAATAATGGGCAGGCAAACAGCCCACAAACCATGAATTTAAGTTGGACGCCTGCGGTGAATGCAATTATTCATATTGGTACGGCTGCACAAATTACAAGTCATACCGATGGAGATTTAATCTCATCAGGTGTTAGTTTAACTACCGCCAATTATACCATTAATGCAGGAGATTGGTACATTGAATTTTTAACGGATAATCTACCTTTAGATTTTGTCTTAACGGTAGAACATATCGGTACTGGTATGACCTATGAGGGCTATGGCTTGAATGCCTCCTTATGTGGAGCGGTTGATACGGATATGGATGGTATTCCAAATACTTTGGATTTG
>CAZXYA010000005.1:0-44175 GCA_964644655.1 uncultured Saprospiraceae bacterium
TGTGATACCACGACTAAGTAGAGTTCAACAGAAGCGAGAGCAGAGAATAGAGATAGATTTCGTTTGTAAAAGAAGGAAGTTTCGTGGTATCTAAACGAATTTAAAAACATAAAAGGATTGTTCAGTCAATTGTGGCATTCTCTGTGAAACTCTGCGTAACAAAAAACACACAATCAGTTAGTGATGCAGAGTTACGCTGAGAAGACGCTGAGTTAGTCTGACATAATTCTATGAAAATTTTTCTGATTACTCCTAATTTCTTATTCAATATTAAGCCTCATTAAACATGGCAAAAAGCACAAAAAAATCAAGAAGACATAAAAATACTCAAGGCAAAGAAGATCAAAAACCAGCATTTTTTTCCAAGTCCAAGAAGACAACAAATAGTCAACAGCCATTTTTTCAAACAAAGTTGACCATTGGACAACCTGGGGACAAGTATGAAAAAGAAGCAGATTCCGTGGCCAATACTGTAGTCAATCAGTCTACAAATAAACCCGCTATTCAACAAAAAGAAATTAGTAGTATACAGCGTGCCACACTAGCCACCCCGCCCGAATATGAAAAGTTAGGAACCGCCGAAGGAAAAATGGAAGAAGATAAAATGATTCAGGAAATGCCTGCGGCGGATGGTGCCAAAGAGGAAGAACCCGCTATACAACAAATGCATGACCCTGCCGAAAAAGAAGAACCTCAAGCGCAGTTAAAGGAAGAGGAAGAGTCAATGGCGCAAAAGAAAGAGGAGGAACCAGAGTTGGCACAAACTAAAGAAGAGGATGACCAAGCGCAACTAAAAGAGGAAGAAGAACCAACAGGTGCTGTACAGACTAAATCTACTACTGCAAATGCGTCTACAGCCAGCAATCAAGTTAGTCAAACTATTGGTCAAAAGAAGGGTAGGGGAGCGAAATTGCCAGACAAGACAAGAAGTGAAATGGAAACAGCTTTTGGGAAGGATTTGAGTGAGGTGAATATTCATACGGATTCGGATTCGGTGGAAATGAATCAAGAACTAGGCGCACAAGCTTTTACTACTGGAAAAGATGTCTTTTTTAATGCTGGAAAATTCAATCCTGAAACCAGTAATGGCAAACGTTTATTGGCGCATGAGTTGACGCATGTGGTGCAGCAGAATGGTAATATGATTCAGAAACAAAGTGGATCTACAACGACCCCATCTCCAGATGAAATTAAGAGAAAAGCTTTATTGACTGAATTTATTAGCGATTGGCCAAGCATACCAAATGAAATAAAAACTAAAGTCTTTAAAGCTATGAAAGCCTTTTCATTGAGACAACTGAGAAAAATGAAAAAGGTTGGTTTAAAATTTAGAGAAAAGGGAGCAATAATAACCTGTCCAGAACCTAAGAAAAAGCCCGCAGAAGAAATAACAAAAGCATTTCGCGTAGGAAGGGGAGGGAAAGCAAACTATAATTCCGACATAAGAATAATTGGACTAAATAATGCTTCAAATGTAAGTGATATAAGACATGAGCTAGCTCATGCTTGGGATAATGTTCAACGTATTAAATTAAGGCCACTTAACTTACGAAAGCTATGTCATACAATGTTTGGATTGGGAAAGAAACCAAAGGATAAATTTAAATCAGAAAGATCACGAGTTATCAAAAGAGCTTTTGCTAAATACAAAAGGAGAATAGGAAGAAGTGGAGAAGCCAAAAGGCTATTTGCCTTTGATAATCCGAGTACCAGAGAAGGCTATTCTTTAAGCACTGTTAAAGAATTTTATGCAGAAGGGTATAGTGTTTTTCATGGTCCACATATCAATAAAAAGGCAAGGTTATTAAAATTTGCCCCAGAGCTATATCGATATTTGAATAGAGAAGCAAAACGAAATGGCTTACCTAGACCTAATAAAAGTGTACTTCACAATATCCAGATACCCTAATGAATATTAGAAAATGACTACTACCATCCATACTAATTATTTAGCTTTTTCCTTTAAATTTCTAGCGGACTATATTCGAGTTCGACTGAAAAGTTATTTTGAAGATATTCAAGAAATAGATTATCAACTATTACAAACGCCAATCTTAAATGGTGCATCTGCTCCTTTTGATAATTTTGTTAGGTCAAAACAACTAACTAAAGAAGAATACTTACTGTTATTAATTGCTTTTGCCCCCCATTATCAAGCCAATTTTTTTGATACCCTTATTCAAGAAAATCTACCACAAGCAGGCGACTTTCCGCAATTAGGCGGCGTAAAAGGCAAACAATTCCGAGGTTTCTTACCAACAGCAGAAACCGCTTTATTCATCTTAGCAGGTACCGATATACAAAAACGATTTGAGTTAATGGATTTATTTAGTGAAGAGCATTTTTTTGCTAAAGAACAAATTCTATGGCTAGAAGCAGCCCCTGAAGGGGAACCTCGGACTTGTGGTAAAATTATTCTTTCCCAAGAATATGTAGAGATTTTTACCCAAGGCAAACCGAGCATTCCGAAATTCAGTATGCAATTTCCTGCGCAATTATTGGATACCCAATTAGATTGGGACGATTTGATTTTGCATACCTCCATTTTGGATCAAATCAAAGAGTTAGAAGATTGGATTACCTATGGAGATCAATTGATGAACGATTGGCAAATGGGCAGAAAGTTAAAACCAGGGTATCGGGTGTTATTCCACGGCCCTCCAGGCACCGGTAAAACCTTTACTGCTTCCTTATTAGGTAAATATACAGGCAAACAAGTTTTTAAAATAGATTTATCTATGGTCGTTTCTAAATTCATTGGCGAAACGGAAAAGAACCTCGCCAATCTATTTGCTAAAGCCGAAAATAAAGATTGGTTGCTGTTTTTCGATGAAGCAGACGCCTTATTTGGCAAACGAACCAATGTCAAAGATGCTCATGATAAATACGCCAATCAAGAAGTATCCTATCTACTGCAAAGAGTTGAAAACTATAATGGATTAGTTATTCTCGCCTCCAATTTCAAAAATAATATTGATGATGCCTTTGTCAGACGTTTCCAATCCATCATTCATTTCCCCCTTCCACAAGCCGAAGAGCGATTAAAAATATGGCAAAAGGCCTTTCCCAAAAAGGTGCAATTGCATAAGGATATTGCCCTTCCCATTATTGCCAGGAAATACGAATTATCTGGAGCAGAAATTATGAATGTCGTACAATATGCCTGCTTAAAAGCTTTAAGTCAGCAGGAACAAGTCATTTATCCTCAGCAAATATTGACGGGTATTCAGAAAGAATATCAGAAGGAGGGACGGATTATGCGGTGAGAGTTTTGTCCTTCCATGACTCTGAATAAACCGATTATTTAAAAAGGGACAGGTGAACGATTTCCAATCCCTAATAATAATTCGTCTTGAAGGTTTCAAAATATGAACCATTGTCTATTATCAACCCTTCGGCTCTAAGTTCTGGGGTATATACTAAGTGCCTCTGCTGACGGAACTCATTGGAGGACCTATCAGAAAAACCTTTTCATCCAATACCATATTAGATATAGCTTACTATCATGTGGCCGATAGTTATATCGCTTTATTTTCATTCCTTGTGGTCGTCTATGAAACCCTATACATTTTGATTCTCTTTCCAATCCTGTGTCCTATAGTACGAAAAAGATTTTTTAAACTCTCTGATAACATTTCTAAGCTGATTTGCTCTTGATGGTGACATCTATTTTTTAAAGCTTAAAAATGAATCATGAAACTGTTAAATTTAATTATTATTATTGGTCTATCATTATTTGTAAGTTGCCAAAAGGATAATATAGAAGACTTTGGCAATGAGTCCTTTTTTGAAATGGAAAGTTTTGATCAAGATCATGCCAAACACCGTGGATGTAAATTCGTTCTTCCAGAAGAAGAAGACCCCAATTTAGCAACCTCTAGAACGGTATCTCTTAATAATGAATATTTATGGAATGTGGGTCAAACTATTCGAGTCAAATTTTTAGGAGGAAGTGATCCTATAAGAGAAAAAATCGAATTTTATGCTAAAAAATGGGAAGCGCATGCTAATATAAAATTTCAATTTGTCAATAGTGGTTCCTCAGATATAAGAATTTCATTTGATACCGATGATGGTTCTTGGTCTAAACTTGGTACCTACGCAAAAAAAATCTCTAATAGTAAAGCAACAATGAATTATGGTTGGTTAAATAATAATACTAGCGAAACCGAATTTCGCAGAGTTGTTATTCATGAATTTGGACATGCATTAGGACTTGTTCATGAACATAGTAACCCAGTTAGTAATATACAATGGAATAAGGAGGCTGTTTATGAATACTATATGGGAGAGCCCAATAATTGGACAAAAACTGAAATTGATGAATTTGTTTTCAAAAAATATAAAAGTAACCAGTCTCAGTTTTGTATTTATGATAAGTTCTCTATTATGCATTATCCTGTTCCAAATAGTTTAACTCTCAATAATTTTTCAGTTGGAACTAATACAAATCTTTCTTCGGAAGATACTAAGTTTATAGAACAAATATATCCATTTAGTGGTCAGAGAACAGACCTTAATTGTCCAGGGAAAAGTTATATTTCAGTTCCAGGAGTTGGTACTGAATTGTCCTGACGGAAGTTGACACTTGTTGATTTTTAGAGATTGTGTATTGTCCTGGAGGAAGTTGACACTTGTTGATTTTTAGAGATTGCGAAAAATGCCTGTTTTTTTACCACACGCTATTAAGATCTATAGAGTGGGGGAGCAGGCAGCTTAGACTATTTATACCCCCTTACAAGCTTGCTCCGGGGATGTAAATAGTGTAAGTTGCGCGGGGTTGGCCAATCGCTGCATTTCTAAATCATAATACACCTGATCTGGTGTTAGATAATCTAAACTCATATGTGGTCTATAGTTGTTATAGAGCTGTATTGATCTGGCTATTATTTTTTTAGCTTGATCATAGCTAGTAGAAATATAGTACTGTAAAAATTCTTCTTTTAGTGTTCTATTCATTCTTTCTGCTAATGCATTTTCGTATGGATCTCCATTTTGCGTCATTGAAATAGTTACTTCATTTTTCTTGAGTACTTTAACATAATCATCACAACAATACTGAATACCTCGATCAGAATGATGCGTTAAATCTAGTTTTCCAGTTCTTTGTTTTAAGGCCATCTCTAAAGCTTCCATTGGTCCTTTGTGCGTTAGATCTTCTCTTAATGACCAACCAACAATTTTTCTTGAGTAGGCATCTGTAATTAAGCTTAAGTAGGAGAAATTTCTACCGATTCTGATATAGGTAATGTCGCAGACCCATAGTTGATTAATTCTTGTTATGTCTAGATCTTTTGCAGTATTAGCATACCGCCTAAAGTGATGATTAGAGTTAGTAGTTTTCCTGCCTTTCTTATTCTTAATCAACAAGTTATGATCTCTAAGCAAATCTGCTAGTCGGTCTCTTCCTAATTCTATTGAGTGTCTTTTAAGCGTTTCTTTTAATTTAAAATGAAGCTTTCTAAGACCACAGCGAGGCAGCTTTTTTCTAATGTATTTAACTTCATTAAGTACCACATCATGTTGCATCTCTTTCACTTCTTTTACACGATGAGTTTTATACCAAGCTTGTCGAGTTTTACCAAACAATCCGCACATTTTCTTCATAGCTCTTTCAGGACAGTCCATCCTTACTTTTCGGATTGTTTGGTGCCAAACTTTTTTCTAATAGGGAGGTTTAGTTCTTTTTCAGCAACATCAACCATTGTCTCATAAACATGACTTTTTAGTTGAGCCCATTCCAATGCTTGCTCTAATTCTTTCTTCTCCTTTTGTAGTTTCTTTAATTGTTGTTCTAGAGATTTTTCTTTAGAAGTAGTAGCTTTTTTAGCTGTCCTTTTTGATCTTTTCATTGTCTTAATTTTTTGTGTTTTGTAATAACTTTTATGTGGATTAATAAAATGCTTGTTGTACCAGCCCACTAATTTTTCAAGTAGGGTGGGCGTCAAGCCATATTCTTGTCGAATTTGTTTTTCATTTTTTAGACCAGACTTATAGAACTCCACAATTCGCTTCTTAGTCAAGATACAAAACTTTCTGGTTGATTTCATTTTACTAAGGTATTGTAAGCAATTGATAGCCAGTTAATTATAACAAGTAAAAAATAGTGACAACCTTTTCAAGGCCACTTTTTCTGGGAATTAATTTTTACTAAGGTGTTATAAGTCACTGATTGTCAGATTATTGCAAATAAAGTGTCAACCTATTTCAGGACAATTCAATTATGCCCATAAATTAGATTATGTTAAGTAATGGTGTTCAAATTGATGCATTGTCCCAAAATAACCAGACTACTAATAGTGGATTTATGAAAAAAGGACAGAAAAAACCGTACTACGGTAAGCGCACAAAAACACAAATAATTGAGATGTACTTCGAATCATCTGCTTCTAGGGTAAAATCGAACAAAAGTCAAAAATGTTTCATAGGCTACTTCTCATCAGCTGTTAGTATAGCATTTAGATTAATATTTATAGCATCCATCAGATCAAAAGAATCTTGCACTTGGTCGTCTGCAAAATCATAAAATCCTTCCAAATTGAAATGTTTCCAAGTAACAATTGACCCTGACCGAATAGATTCTATCATTTGTTGTTTTATTTCTAAACGTTCTTCCTCATTGATTTTTTTAGACAAGTACAGATAGTTCCAGCAAATGAGTGCGCTCTTGATTAACCTGCGACAAGCATCAACAGCATCCATTTCTTCTTTTGTTCCATGTTGAAATTCTTCCTCCCCTACACAAACAGCTTTATTAAATTTATTGGAGTTTTCGATTTTATTTAATTGTTTTTCAATTGCTTGACGCAACTCAACATCATCAATGTATTCTAGAATAAAGATAGTTCTAATAATTTGCCCTAATTCTTTTAATGCCTGATATAATGGGTGTTGTTTAGAATAGGAATTAAGTCTTTTGAATAATTGAGAAGGAGTACAAATTTTTAGTTTTACAGTTGCTACGAATCGTAAAATTTCATCCCAATGCTTTTCGATCAATTTGGTACTAACATATTTTGATGGTAAAATTTTATAGTCTTTATCAATATAAATTTCTCGTTTCTCAAAGGAGTATAGAGTGCAGTCTGATAGTTTCGCTATTCTAGGAGCTAATTTAAATCCAAGTAAATAAGCTAGAGCAAAAGTTGCCTCACTTTGTCCATGTGTATCTGTTGAATGCATAGTACTCTTGATATTATCATTATGCACTAAGCCATCAAAAACAAAGGTACTCTCTCTATCTGCGGGACTATTGACCATCGAATAAAAGGGAAAATTCCGTTGATCCGTAAAACCATAAACGCTTACCCCTTTGCCCTTTCGAAAATATTTAAAGGAACTACTTGCCAGTAACGAGTCAACAGCAACAGATACTTTTTGACCATCGCTTGAAGTATGTAGTTCATGCTCTTTATCTTGGTAGATGTGAGGTAGTTCCATTGCATTCATAAAGTCAATAATACGAGAATTGGCATCATCAATATTTTCTTGAGAAAAATACCAATTGACAATATTGGTTAGTTTTCCTTGCGCTCTATTCCTAGATATTTTTTCCATTTTATGGATACCAATATTACAACCATAACCAATAATACAAGCTAGAAAAGAACCACGATCAGGACGGGTTTTCTCGTATTTTTCTTTCCAGGGTTGGAAACACTCTAAAAAATTAGTGGCTTTGTCAATAGTTGTTAGCACCTCTAATAATGGCACATAATCACTTTGCGGAAAATAGATGGCTAGTTTATCTCTATCCAATTCATCTAACTTGGGCGTGTTGATAAAATAGGAACCATCTTTTCGGAATCGGATATGTTGATTAGCTTGATCTATGATGTGGTCATTGGTTTCTTGATAAGCATTTTCCAGTTTATTTTTCAGAAAAATTATCACCTCTTTAACGTTTGTTACATTAGTCAAAGAAGCTCGCTCTAATAACTTAACTCGTTGTGTTTTCCATAAATCTAAAGGAATCAAATAATGACTGAAAGATTTGAATTTGTAAGAATTTTCGAGATTGAGTTTTCCTGATTTTATACCGTTGAACAAGTGTCGAAATAGAAGCATCTTATAAAGAGATACTCTAAATTTACCTTCAGCATCAAATACCTTATCTAGTTCTTCTTTTGTCAATAACAATTGTGGGGCTTTTTTATCAATAGCACCCTCTTTGGACTTAAAGTGTTGAATGGACTCAATTAGTTCTTTATCGGAATGAGCTTCATCGAACTTTAAATGAATCACCACAGGATTCAATTTTCTTTGTATGGATTGGGCTTGTTTTTCCAAAAAATCATAAGTAGATTCTTTATGAAATAGATTTTGAGATAAAGAATTCAAATGACTTAATTGGTTTTCCAAAAACGCCTGACTTTCTTCTTCTGATTCTATCATAGCTGCAATCGTAGTCACTTTTTCTTCATTAGATAACGCTGGGTCTTTAACAATTTTGCGGATCTCGTTTTTAGAAAAAAGGTCTAATCGACTCAAAAGGTAGAAATCGACCACACCATTTTACATAACTAATTGATTTTCTGCACATAACAATATTTTTACTTTTCCCAAAATCAGTCTAAATCTAGGTCGTAATTTTGGGAGAATAATAGATCAAAGCTATCCTCCATATTTTCGGCGGAATAATCATAGGTACCAGTAAAATGAATGTGTCGCCAAGCATTGGCGGTTTTACTTTTAATTGCCTGGACTAATGCTGCTATTTTTTCTGGGTCTTTCATTCGTTGTATTTTTCGGGTTAGGTACAGATAATTCCAGCAAACGATAGCATTCTTAATTAGATTTTTACAAGCATCAGCTATCTGCTGTTCCTTTCGAGTCAAGAAGATCATCTCTCCTCCATTGGCAAAAAACACAGCAGAAGAGAATCGGTTACTCGCTTCAATGATATTACTACTTTTTCGCCCCTCTTGCCGTATCTTTACATCATTAATGGAGCGAAGGATATGGATAGTCTTGGGCATTCTTCCATACTGCTTTAGGGCAGTATAAAGTGGATGCTGTTTAGAATAAGAATTGAATCTACTGAAAATTTGAGATGCTTTGCAATATTTGAGTTTAAGAGAAACAACTAGCCGAAGTATCTCACTCCAACTTTCCTCCATTAGTTGTTCCTTGAAATATCCTGTTGGTAAAACTTGATATCCTTGCTTCTTGTATCCTGGTATAGGATGTTCTTTAAAAGTATAGATATGCTGCCGAAGCATCTTGGCAATGTTGGGACTAAATCCAAAACCTAATAAATCTAACAAGCCAAATACTGCCTCAGTATAACCATGTGTGTCTGTAGTATGGATGGTGGACTTGATTACTTCATTATGCAGTAATCCATCTACTACAAAAGGAGCTTCTCTGGTGTAAGGATCAACAACCATATTATAATAAGGAATGCCTCGTTCATCGCTAAAGGAATAAGAGACGATCCCTCTTTTCTTTCTGTAGTATTTTTTAGAACTGCTCGCAAAGATTGTATTCTCTGAAACGACAGTGATCTTTTGACCATCGGAAGAGGTTCTTAATTCATCCTGCTTTTTTCTGTACATATTTGCTAGAGGAAGTTGATCTGTGAGTTTAGTAATAGCATCATTGGCTCTGTTAATATTCTCCAAACTAAAATACCAGTTGGCTGTATTTTCCAACTTTCGAGCATAGCTTTCTGAAGTGGAACGAACCATTGCGGGGATACCTAAATTACAACCAAAGGCAGTAATACCTGCAAAGAAAACAGCTTTGCTTGGTTTGTTTCTACGATAAACAGGTTGAAGGTGTCTAAAATAATCCAAGAAATTAGTAGCACGATCAACAGTGGCCAGCACCTCACTCAAAGGAATAGATGCTTCACTTGGAAAGATAATTACATCCGACTCTTCTTTGTCCACTTTAGGAGTAGCGATATGATATTTATCATTTTTCCCTTTGCGAAAATATTTGTTGCTACCTTTCAATATGTTTTCATTCGTTTGTTCAAAGTGAAAGGAGATCATTTTTCTATAGTCAGCTATTCTACCTTTGAAGTCCTTTAGATGAGATAAGTTTGCTTTATCTAACAAGGCATCCGAGTCCTTTTCCCAAATATGTTTAGGAATCAAATACTCATCCATAGCTTTATACTTGAAAGAATATTTCAGATTTAAACTGCCTCTTTTAATCGCATCCTTAGTTCGTTGGAAAAGAAGCATTTTATATAGGGAGATTCGAAATTTTTGGTCTTCATTAATTAAGGCTTCTTTATCATCGTCTTCTAAAAAAGTAGTTGGGGCAGTTTTGGTGATAACTCCTTGTTTATCTCTAAAATATTGGATGGCTTCTAGTAAAGGCTTATTAGAGTTGAGCGGATTGAATGTAAGTTTTTTGATGATTGGACTCGCCCTTTGTTGGAGACTTTGGGACTCTTGTTCCAAGAAATTATAGTAATAGTCTTTGCCTGTTACTTGGTGTTCTTCTTTGATTTGTTGGAGCGTATCATCTTCTTCTTCCAATTCTTGTTTTGGAAAAAGTTCTTGTAAGCGTTGCTCTTTTTCAATAGGAGTGATTTGCTCCCAAGTTAGTTTACGGATAATATCTACTAGACTTTGGCTATCTTCCGCAATATCAATTACTTGATTAAAGGCTTGGTTGTACTTCCTTCGATTTTGAAACAGTCGTTCTTTCTCCTTACCCATAGCTTTATTGATGGCAGACCGACATACACTTAAAAAAGTTCGGGTCATCCAATCTTCAAATAAATATCGCTGGTGAAGACAGAACGTAGCTAAATATAAATATTTATCCGTCCGTCGAGCGAGATTGAATACTTTTGATTGGTTTACAAACTCACCGAAGTATCGAATAGCGTTATCACTAAAGTTCAATTGCTTCACCAAAAGCTGAATGCTTTGAAAAAGTGACTGAATCAATTCGTACTTCTCTAGGTTGGCTCGAATTTGCTTTGGAGAATCAGAAGGACTAAGTGATTGTAAAGTGGTGAGGACATATTCTTTTCGACCACTCTTAGTTTGCTTTTCCAATAATTGATCCAAGGCTTCCTTATGATGTTCCTGAAGCAAGTTATTAAATCTAACTCGGATGCGTTTATTACGTTTTCGGATAGAATAGGTAATGACCGTTTGAAGATTGTGATAGGTGGGAAGTTCGATACGTCTCCACTCTAACCATTCTAATATAAAGTTAAAAATACGCTCGTTATCTTCCCAAGAATAAATTTGTGATTCAATGGCATCAACGATTAATTGATTATGAACAGATGGCTGGTAAGATTTAAAAGCAAAATAGTTTAGGATTATTTTTCGATGTCGAGTCTAGGTAGTGTCTCGATATCGTTGTTTGTCAAAAGCAAAGGGCATGGAACTGTACCGACTACATAAAAACTTGATGTCTTTATCCAAGAAAAGTTCTGTGGGATAGAATCGCTTCTTAGAGAGAAAGTAGCCAAACATTAATTGGAAACCTACTTTATTGGTAACAGACGAAAAAGTATTGACTCGTTTTTTAATAGAGGCAGGCATCGTCAAGAAGTGTTTACGCTGAGTAGCGGAAAATGAAGGAGGTCTTTCATATTCATGAATTTTGGTATCGGAAAGGATAGCTATTAATGGCATAGTTAAGGAATAAGGAAATGACATAAAATTGGAGTTAAATACTCCAATAAGTGTATCAAAAAAAGTCTAGCTACTTTTTTGCCCTTTTTTCATCCCAAGAAGCCTTTAAAGTCAAGTAGTTTTAAAAACAGGAAAAGTATCAGAGTAAATGTTCATTTATTTTGATATATTATTTTAATTTACCAACACTTATCGTAATACAATAGAATTATAACGTATGACTAGCAAAATCCGTGCAGTAATTTTTGTTAGGGTATCTACTCAGCAACAAGATACCAATCGACAAGTTGATGATTTAAAAGAACTTTGTTCTAAACAAGGTTGGGAAGTGGCTACTGTGATTACAGAAAAGGTATCAGGTAGTGCCAAAAATAGCCAACGACCAGGATTGAAAAAATTAATGGATTTAGTAGATACCAGACAGGTTGAAAAAGTGGTGGTTAGTGAAGTATCGAGAATAGGCAGAAATACAAGAGAAGTATTAGAAACTATTGAGGAACTCTCCAAAAGAAAAATTTCTATATACATTCAAAATCACAATTTGGAAACTTTGACTCCAACGGGCAAGGTAAATTCTATGGCTAAATTTATGCTCACCTTATTAGCGGAGTTTGCAAGAATGGAAAGGGAAACACTTATTGAGCGAACCATCTCTGGTCAACGTAGAGCATGGGAAGTGGAAGGCAAACAGAAAGGAAGGCCTATTGGTACAATTGAAGATATAAAGAAGGTGCTTTATAAATATCCAGAAGTAGTCCGACATTTAAAAGCAGGCAAATCTTTAAGAGATGTGGCTGCTCGATGTGAAGTGGCCATTAATACTGTCCGAAAGGTAAAAAGGGCTATGGCTGGTTCTTAGGCTATCAACTTCCAAAGCATAGCAAGTACTCGATCACCGGAGAAGATGACTGAGAGGCTATTTATATGAATCGTTTTTCTCGTGGTCAATTTCTACCACATGAGTATATTAGACCTAGACAATAAACGTATTATCTAAATTTTGATGTTTTACCTTTTTGTCGCTATATTGATGGATACCCATAATACTCAGTACCTCTTTGATGGATCGACCTAAACGGGATAATTCTGAAACAATTACAATATCATTTTTGTCCAGCTTGGATAATAGTTCTTCTATTCGTCTCTGTCGAAGTGATTTTCGAGAAGACATTTCCAAGGCTATCCACTCATCGACCATCATCTTTTTTTCTACACAATAGCGACTGATAACGTTCTTTTGGCTATCAACACTTTGATCATCTGTACTTACTCGAATGTAACCGTATATCATAAGTGATTTTTACTATTATGGTGATAAGGTAAATATACCTATTAATACCATAATAATATTAATTAGTTGTACAATCATTTTTAGAATAATAATCTGATGAAAATAACGAGCCTTATCACCAAAGAAATTATCATCGAATTTAGTAAAAAATAAAGGGTGTTGTTCTTTCTCAATTCCTCTTTTTGTTACATTTGTCTAATTCTAGTAACAAAAACAGATACTATGTCTTTTCAACTTCCTCCAGAAATCACTATGCGTAAAGAACCATTTAAGTCTAGTTGGATGTATGTTTTTCGACATGATAAACTTGGAGATTTAGGACGCATTGTTGTACAAGGGCAATCTCATGGCGAAACAAAGTTTACAACTGAATTATCGGGTGGACCAGATGATCCAATGTTCAAAAAGCGAAAAGCAATCTTTTTACCTTTGAGTGAAAAAGTAATGGCATTTATAGAATCACAGTTAGGAAAAAAATCAAGAGAAGAACCTGCAAAAAGAGCTGGTCCTGCTACTAGACACACCTTGCCTACTAAAGTAATGACATGCTCTAATTGCGATAAGCCTACTGCTCTTTTAATCTTTGCTAACCAATGGGAAACGGAAGGAGACTTGGAAGATGCTGCTAGGGTAATGTATTATGAAATTAGACGCTTGGATGTACCAACATGGGTTATTGGTGAAATTTCAGGAGAAGGTAATCCCATGGATAATTCTACCATCATAAAAAAGGTATGGCCGAAGCGGGAAGATATGTTTGAAGCTAGTCCTAGTCAGTTTAATTTGAGGCTTGAAGAATTAGATCAAAAACACTGTGAATAGATGTCTATGAAACATTTTTGACTTTTGTTCGATTTTACCCCTTCTATGGATGAACTATCTGAGACTTATGGGATTTTAGGAAGTAATACAGTGGCTGATTGGTTGAGAAAATATGGTAACTTAAGGCCACCAAAATTTTCAAAAGCCAAAGTTATGGATAAACCACACTCCCCTATTGAAGACAAAAACTATCGAAAAAAGAGATACAAGTCAGAAGAACATTTACGAGTAAGTGCACTAGAAGCAGACTTAGAAATCGCTCAGCAACGTCTTCATTTTTATCGGTACTCAATGAGTATTATTAATGAACTAGCACAGGAGCTGACAGGAATTGACCTTTTAAAAAAAACTGGACAAGAATTGTCCAGGCGGTCTTCGAAGCAAAAATTATAAGCATTAATAAAGCTTGTAAGCTTCTTGGTTATAATCGGTCAACTTTCTTTGAAGTTCGAGGTAATGCAATATCTAAAGCAGAGAAAGATGAAATTATTGAAGCATTTATTCTGGAAAAAGTTAAAACAATAAGAAAAGATCAAAGGAGAATTGGAGGGAAAAAAATGTACTATTTAATATGTAAGGATACAGAGAAAAAGCTCTATAAATTTGGTAGGAAGAAGTTCTTTGAGGTTTTAAGAAAACATGATTTACTTGTTAAAAAGCGTAAAAGACGAGCTGTTACAACGGATAGTAAGCTATGGAGAGGTCAATATCCTGACCTAGCGAAAGAGCTAATCCCCTCTCGACCAGAGCAAGTATGGGTGTCAGATATTACCTACTTTAGAATAAAAGACGGATTTGTCTATGGTCATTTAATTACTGACGGGTATTCAAAAAAAATAATGGGATATGAGGTATCAGATACGATGAAGGCTACCTATACCCTGCTGGCATTAGAGATGGCAATTAAAAATAGAATGTATAAAGAAGAATTAATCCATCATTCAGATAGAGGCTATCAATATTTGTCTAAAGTTTACACGGACCATTTGAAAAAGAATAAGATCAAAATTAGTGTTACACAGGATGGAAGTCCATATGATAATGCCGTAGCAGAACGAATAAATGGAATACTAAAAGATGAGTTCGATTTTTATGAAGTTTTTGATAGCTTAGAACAAGCAAAAGAATTGATAGAAAAATCAGTTAGCATTTATAATGATAAACGACCTCATTGGTCTAATCATTTATTAACTCCAAATGAGATGCATCAACAAAGAGAATTAAAAATTAAAACTTGGAGAAAAAAGGAATAACTTTAATTTTTGTTTGCTTTAATTTAAAATGAATGTTATAAGCGGAAACAATTTTTTTCTTTTTCAAAAAGCCCTCAAAAGAGGGCGGGCTTTTTGAAAAAGAAAAAAATGCGGGCTGGTAGTTTATTTTGTAACCAGTCTGGTTTTTCTGGGACAAGACATGAGGTGTTGTCACGGAAACACTTGAGTGCGACGGTACGTCGCTTTACATATTGTCAGCCAAATAATTAATAATAGAGCTGACCATTTATGCTACTAAATGTTCCCTACTCTGACGTGCGTCATTGGCAACGATGAGGTTCGAAGCTCAGAGGATAAATATAATCTTAGGTGAACTCGCGAGAAAGTAACCATGCAGCAAAGTATCATTGCTGCAGATGTATGGGAAGATAATATGGCAAACATACGTGAAGTTCCGATAAAGATCGTTATTCCGAACAAGCCAAAGATACTGATAGGCTTGGCCCAAAATGGGACAAAGTAGAGATAACATTCTTCAAGTTGATGTTACGTAGCTCATCATACTTTCGGTCGAGAGGAACTGCCTAAATTATCTATTTGTATGTAAAGCGGAAACTGGTAAACCTGCACTACTCCACTTCAATAATTGAATTGGTAAGAAGATCGCAAGATCAACTAATGGTAGTTCAGGTAAAGGAAGACGGAGAAAGCGAATGTTCATTTGTAACGAATGAGATAGGAGTATCTACTCTAAGTTGAAAGACTGCCCACTTCCGTTTGGTTGATTCCTATGAGAAATTTGTAAGAAGACTTTTAATCGGCAAAGCAAATGATGTATCTGACTTATCCTGAATTGCTCCAATTATATAAGACCCTGTCAGTCTACAGTGCAGCCGATGCTAAACGAGAAGTTAAGGAGCAATGGCACTCCATTAATTGGGAGAAAGCCTATCGTATAGTAAAGTCCTTACAAACACGTATTGTAGCAGCCATTAAAGAAAATAGAAGGGGAAAGGTTAAGTCTTTACAATGGATTTTAACTCATTCCTTTTCAGCCAAAGTGATTGCAATTAGGAAAGTTACAGAAAACTCAGGAAGTCGAACTAGTGGTATTGATGGACAAACTTGGAGTACCAGAAAAGCAAAATGGAATGCTATCGGTACACTTAAAAGAAGAGCTTATAAAGCAAGTGCAGTTAAACGGATTAAAATTCCTAAAGACAATGGTAAATTCCGTATGTTGGGTATCCCAACTATGCGAGACCGAGCCATGCAAGCATTATATCTCTTGGCGTTAGAACCTGTGGCGGAAACAACAGCAGATGTTCATTCTTATGGTTTCAGATCATACAGAAGTTGTCATGACGCTATTGAACAATGTCATATCTTATTAAGTAGGAAGGATGCCCCACAATTCATTTTAGAAGGTGATATTCGAGCATGTTTTGATAAAATTTCACACCAATGGCTAGCTAATAATATTTCGACAGATAAGCTAGTACTTCAACAATGGCTGAAAGCTGGATTTGTAGAAAAGAAGACCTGGTATCCAAGTGAGGAGGGAAGCCCTCAGGGTTCAATCATCTCCCCTACCCTCGCTAATATGGTACTAGACGGAATGGCTAAAACGATAGATGATGCCGTAGGTATTCGCTATTTAAAACCACAAAATGGTCGGCATCGAAGAGCCAGTAATCCACATCGGATTCAATTCATTCGATATGCTGATGACTGGGTGGTAATTGCCAATAACAAAGAGGTCTTAGAACAACAAGTAAAACCAGCAATCGAAATATTTCTCAAAGAAAGAGGATTGGAGTTGTCGAAAGAAAAGACAACAATAACTACCATCTATAAAGGTTTTGACTTTCTAGGACAACATTTACGAAAGTACAATAGTGGTAAATTAATCATCAAACCATCTAAAAAGAGTGTAAAGAAGCTATTGACTAAAATTCGAAAAACAATCAAGAATTTGGGTACAGCTCCTACTCACACTTTAATTAGTCAGCTAAACATGATGACCAAAGGATGGGCGATGTATCACCGCCATTGTGCAGCCAAGAAAACATTTTCATGGATAGACTATCATATTTGGAAGGCTATCTGGAGATGGTGTGTTCGTAGACATTCTAATAAGAATAAAGGTTGGATAGTAAGAAAATACTTCACCAAGTACAGGGAAGATAAATGGACTTTCTTCGCTAGATATGGAAAGAAGGAATATATTCTATTCAAACTAGCACGAACCCCCATTGTAAGGCATACGAAGATAAAATCATATCTTAATCCTTTTACAAAAGAGGACGAACCTTACTTTGAAAAACACCTTCAAAAGAAGATGTTAAACACTTGGCGCAGGCGTCAAAAGTTAATCCGTGTTTTCCGTGGGCAAGATGGTAGATGTTTAATTTGCCACCAAAAGATTACCAAAGAATCAGGTTGGAATATCCACCATAAAATCGAAAGATTTAAAGGCGGGAAAGATACCTTGGATAATCTCGTGTTGCTACATCCTAATTGCCACCAACAGGTACACTATTGGAATATTCGATTTGATGGTGATGTTCCCATTGGAGCATTCGAATCTGCTTGAGCCTAGTGCGGTGAAAGTCGCACGCTGGGTTCTGAAGGGGGAAAGAGGGAGTAATCTCTCCGATCTACCTGACCCGCTAACCGTGAGTAAATGAAAAATATAAGCAAACCCTTTTATGGAAAAAGGACCAAAAAGAAAATTGTAGAGGAATATTTGAACACCTCTGCCTCAATGGACGAGTTAGCCAGATTACATGGAATCCTTGGTAGCAACACAGTTGCTGATTGGATTAAAAAATATGGTAATTTAGGTACCAAACCTAAATCTATCGAAATGAAAAAACCACCCTCCCCTATTGATGAAAAGAATAAAAGAACTAAACGTTACAAAACAGATCAGCATCTCCATATATGTGGCTTGGAATCCGATCTCGCTACAGCGAAAGAAAGACTACAATTTTACTCCTACTCAATGAGTATTTTGAATGAGATTGCAAAAGAAGCATTTGGAATTGACCTTTTAAAAAAAATTGGCGGTCAGTTGTCCAGCAGGTCAAAGCAGCAGAAATCATGAGCATTACCAAGGCCTGTAAGATGTTAGGTTACACCAAACAAGCATTCTATTCTGCAAAATCAAATCAGAAAAGCAGAGAGCGTTTAGATAAAGAAATAGAAGAATATGTCTTGGGAAAAGTAAGAACTATAAGAAAACGCTTGAAAAGATGTGGCGGACATAAGATGTATAAAATGATTAAAGAAGATCCAGAACGGAAAAGATATAAGATCGGAATTGAGCGATTCTTTGATATTCTAAGAAAACATAATCTACTAGTAAAGAGACGGAAAAGGCGCATTATTACTACTGATAGCAGCAACTGGCGGAAACAATATCCTAACTTGATTAAGGGTGTTATCCCCCATCGCCCAGAACAAATCGTAGTAGCGGATATTACTTACTTTAAAACAGAAGAAGGACCAGCAATGGACACTTTATTACAGATGCCTATTCCAAGAAGTTAATGGGGTATGCAGTAGCAGATAATATGAAAGCGACCACTACCCTACGCGCCTTGAAAATGGCAATACGAAATAGAAAGTACTCAGAACCGATGATCCATCACTCTGATCGAGGTTCACAGTATATTTCTAAATTCTACACGGATCACCTAAAAGAAAACCATATAGATATTAGCGTAACGCAAGATGGAAATCCAGGAGATAATCCGATAGCAGAACGAATCAACGGTATTCTAAAAGATGAATTTGGGTTCAATAAAGTCTTTAAAAATTTAAAAGAAGCCAAAGAATTAATCATTCAATCAGCTAAAGATTATAATGGTTATAGACCTCACATGTCTTGCCATGACTTAACGCCAAATAAAATGCATTTACAAAGAGAATTATCGGTAATTACTTGGAAAGAAAAAGAGAAAAATGAGTAGCTTTACTTTATCCAATAGATTTTTAAAGAGGCTACTCTATCGTCAAATTTAAGCTAGACTACTTTTCCACATTTCCACGGCATAGAAAAAAAACCTCAAAATTTTTTTTCTAATGATGTGGTAATCGTGGTAAAGATAGCTTGGCAAGATCGTTTTTTAACAATAAAAACGGTCAAGTTATTCAGTGATAAGACAGGTTGCTTTCCTGCCATTCCTTCTGTGTTTGATAGCAAATATCCGAACTTTTTTCTTATTTGCTAGTGACACAGTTTAGTGAACAGTCTCATAAAAAAGGCTATTCCAAATTGAAATAGCCTTCAATAAAATTATAGATCGGGATCTTTTTTTCTAAACAAGAGTTTTATTTAAGAGGTAGTCCTAAATATAAAATTCTTAATGTTTTAAAAGGAAAACTGCTTTTTTCCCTTAGGTCAAATTTTCTTTTAAGTACTTCTTTTTTTGTATCAAATCCTTCAGTAATCAATACTGCTAGTAAATCTTTGGATACATCTGTCTCAAAACAGGTCGTTTTGATATATACAGCATCAGTAAATCCATTTACTTCAAGTAATTTTACTCTCCTTGCAGCATTATTATCATCCGCACAAAAAAACTCTACTAAATAATAAGCGTCAGCTAATACTTGTTGTCTCGAACAGAGATCAAAAGCACCTACCTCAAGTTCGTCGACAGTAGAAGATACAGTCTCTATATCATCATACTTGGGTGGCCTAGTGAATCTCCTAGTGTTTTTTACTTCATTTAACACATCCTCATCTTTAATTACAGGCGGTTCAACTCTCTTCTTTTCTCTTGATATAGTTTGTTTAGAGGAAGCATTAAAAGAATAATTGGATAATTTTGCGTCAACTTTACGCTTAGTCTTTCTATTAGATGGCATTGTAGGCGCATTCATACTTTTTTTGTCTGCTGTAATCTCCTTAATTTCTGATATTAGTAAGTCCAAAGTTTGGTCAGCTATATTTTTCTGTTTAGTTGTTGGGGCGTTAACTAATTTGGTTGTCACCAAAGACTGTTCTAGCGACGAAGATGGTATGGAACTAGAATAAAATAAGTGCCCAACATATAGGAATCCAAAAACCATAGCTACTAAGCTAACTCCAATAGCTACTTTAAGTATCCATTCAAAAGTTCTTTTTAAGAATTGATAAACAGCTACAACAAGTGCAACCCCCATAATTCCTCCTAATACAATTAAAATTAAATTTTGTACAGGCATAAGACTCGGGTTTAAAAGGTGATACAATTCGTAGCCGCCTAATTGACAGCTACGTTTTTTCCCGATCTTTTTATCTGATTAGATTAATTCGAATTTTGTTTTGATCTATAATTAATTCAATACACCTGCGAGATTATTCGTTTCCGAGGTAGTAAAAACTGTTTCCGATAAATATTTTAATTAAAAATAGTGAAGTAAAATAATCTACTTTAATTTGGATGAATTGCCTAATCAATGGTGAGTTTCCAATCTATCTTTTCGGAAGGACTTGGTGCGTAGACAGATTTAGTAGCTAAAATAAGACTTTTATCAAAGTGGTCTTTTAATAAAGAGGAATTCATGCTTCCTACTGCATTTTTCATAGATTTAACCACACGATCTCTTAATAAGTTCAATTGCCTATTAACTCTAGGGCGTCTTTTTATAACTCCTGATTTTTTTAATACCTTTTCTACAAAAGAGTTATCACTTGATTCCTGTTTCAGAATAAAAATATATTCATCTAGTTCTTTTTTATAATTTTCATATAGCTTTAGATACTCTGATTTAAAATTTAATTCTTTCAGACAATATGCTTGGTAAAACATTTCTGACAAATAATAAATTAAATCTTCCATGTTCTCATCGGAAGGTCGATTACGACTTAACCTTTTAATACTTGCCAATAAATCTGTTTCAGTCACAGGACTATTCTTAGTAAAGTGAATATCTAGTTCAATAGAAAAAGAATTAGATAAATTAACTAAAATTGGTTGGTCTTTTTTTCCTCCTTTTTTAATTATTTCTAATTGATTGGCATAATAATGTTGGTTCGGATTATTTAGTAAAGTATGAATATAAGTCAAACCTGTATCAAAATTTCTAGCTAATTTAACAATTTCTCCTGCATAACGAATATGCCAACCAGTCGTACCTTTATAGAATTCAAAATTAACAGTGGGTTGAAAACCATCTTTTACTAAAAGTGCTTCCAAAAAGTTGATTCGTTTTTCACTTTTTTTGTGGTGTTCAATCAACTCCATTAAATTCTGATCATGAGCTCTTAGATGATTAATATAAGTCATCAAAGCATCTTCACTCAATATTTGACGGGATTGACTTAATCTCCATCTTTCTAAGATTTGAAAATATTCGTTATTTAAAAAATTCTGGACTAATTCCAATTGAGTTTCAAATAAATAATCGCTATAGGGAGAACAACAATGTGATAATTGAAAATAGGCATTAATGCTATCTAAATTCAATGATAATCTTAAATAACTTTCTTTAAAGTAAGAACACCTCTGTTCTTCATCTGCTATCCCAACTTTAAAACTTCGGCATAATAAAATATTAGCTAATTCCTTAGCAAAACTCTTGGCTATATTTTTAACTTCTTTTTCTTCTGTAAATTTTATCCGATCTATAAGCTGGACATTTATATAGCGATGCATAAACCCTT
Source organism: uncultured Saprospiraceae bacterium (assembly GCA_964644655.1). Taxonomy (GTDB): domain Bacteria; phylum Bacteroidota; class Bacteroidia; order Chitinophagales; family Saprospiraceae; genus JAFMDF01. Next base: position 21,598 of record CAZXYA010000005.1, read on the forward strand.
GCACGATGGCCATTAGTTCTAAATGAATTTTTTTTGTAAAAAAATCCTCTACAACTTTACTTTTTGTAGTTGTTTCATATAATACCCAAGTAGTAGGAACATTCAAAAAAGGAAGTGGAATTAGGTAAAAATGTTGGCTTTCTGTACGTAAATATGGTTGCCAACATGATTTAAAATTCTTGCTAGCAGAATCAATTAACTGTTGTTTTAAAGGAGAATCGTTAAAAAAATAAATGTCATAATTAGTTGATAACAAATTAGTTAAATCAATTTTACTTTCATGTACCCTTATATCATTTTCAGTTTCATCAAACTCCATGAACAGCAATTGTATCCCCTCCACATCAATTAGTTGATGCTGTTTCAAAATACTAATTATTTTTGAGAAGAGATCTTTACAAGTCATGTAGGTTTTAGGATGATGGAAACGATTTTTCCGATTCTGGAAACAATAATTCGTACAAAGTTTATAAAAGCAATTAAGTAAGCAACATACACTAATTTACCACTTATTTTATTAAAAGACAAAGATTGAGGTTAGGAGAATTCAAATTGTAAAATCAATAAATGACTTTATTATGAAAACTTAAAATAACAATGATGCCTCCTCTACCCCCCTTAGTCTCTATTTCAAAACCCTATTTGAATACTCTGTTATTTTCTCTGCCGATTCAGCAACGTATTAGGCATATATGTCCCCCCTTACCTCCTTAATCCCCCCTCGTATAAAGATTAAGATAGTTAATCTTGATGCTCTCCCCCTTTTGGTTTTTATTAACAATAATAACATAACGACTCCCTATTTTTAGGGTGTTATCTTAAAAAATTAGTCAATTATGTTACATTGTTAATAAATATAAGAATTCACTTTAAATATATGTAAAGTAGTCTAGTATATTTCTTTATATTTGTATATATTAATCTTATTAAAAAACCAAAGATAAGAGTCTTCCAATTTTATGCTCTCTTGATTTAGTTCCCTATCGTTATACTTTTCCTTTCGTAAGAAATGAACTAATCCAATATTTGCATTTGGCAGTATCTTTTTCTGATTTAAACTTGATAATTAAAGGATATGCCTTCTCATTTTGATGCAATACCTAATTTACTTTCTCAATGGATTGAGGAAGACCCTTACTTAGGGAGGGTAATTGCATTGATAAACAATCATCCTTTAACTAAAATTGAAAGGATATTTATAAAAAAAATAATATTTTCCTTTAAGCAAGAAAATAGAGGAAATCTAGTAGGATTTAGTGAAACACTTATCTCAAATATAAATAAAAGAGACACTAAAAATAATTTTCCTAAAAGAGACTCACTTATAATAAGTTCTGACTGTGAGTATATAGAAGTAATTATTGAGGAAAAACAATTAGAAAAATTTTTAAAAACTGCTAGCCCCAAAAAATATCAAAGGAAAGAGAGGTTAAATAGGGTTAGTGTAAACGGTTTTATAAACAGGCTATCAGCAAAAAGTAAGGAGAATAGTAGATATGATAAAGTAGTATTAAATCGAGTCAATTCTCTTGTATATTACCGTTGTAAAAGCAAGAATGATAAATTTTTGAGTAAGCAATTATATGAAACAAGACGTTTATTAAGGGAAGCAAATCTGTCTAAAAACAAAAGTTACCATATACTAACACTTGATATTCAACGTTTTAAAAAAGAAAAAATATTAAAGGAGAAAGTAAGTTGTCTTGATTTTATTTACAATCTAGACAAAACAAATGCTTACACTAAACTACTAAATGAACGGAACTCTAAGGCAACTTGGGGTGTTAGTAATAAAATTACAATTAGAAGAAAAGATATTCTTGAAGGTAAATCTTGTGTTATAAATTTGTAATAATATTTTAAGATGAGAATGAAAAAAAATTATTTAGATTTATTTCAAAATATAAAAGAAAAAAAATTAACTGAGCTTTCAGTTAATAAACAAAACTCAGATACAACTGAAGTTCTTCATTTGGAGATTTTGAAAGAATTATTGTATGACTTATACCACAATCAAGAAGACACTAATGAATTAGTTCTTCTAATTGAAAAGCTCATTGCCAATGATGCAAAAACTATTGAAATACTATTTCCTCATTATATCAATGATTCTGAAGAAATCAATTTTTCTTGGCTTTTCACAGATGGAAACGTTTCAACTATTATACAATCGACTTTAGAAACTATCCACTTTAGAGCCTTAGAAACAAAAGAGTTTGAAGTATTATCTAAAATTAATAGGATTTTATTTGATCACTCATCCGCTTTATCTGGTAAATATCTTGAAAGGACAATTAATAAAAATTCTATAGATAGACTATTGAGAATTGATGTTTTTTACATTTGGCAAGACCTTAATGCTAAGAAACTTCAGCAAAAAGAGTTTGTTCGGTTAAAAAGCTCTATTTTCAGAGAAGTATTTGCTGATGATTATTTTATCCCAGCACAAATTAATTTTTATAAAGAGTCCAGTCCTTTTGATGCCCTTAACATATTTATCTATAGAGCTAGTGAGTGCTACATTTTGAGAGACGAAGCTGATTTTTTTCTGAGTTTAGTTGAAATCCTAGAAAGCGTTCTTTATAATTGTATTGCAAGAAATCAGTATAAACTTCATTATGTTTTAGATAATATCTCAGATATTTGGTCTAAAAAATTACTGAACGATTTAACAAAAGATTCATCATTTAAGCTAGCGATTGAGAGAAGAAATCAATGGACGACGAACAATGCAGAGTGTGGTATAGCAGATGAAGATGTTCCCGCTAACCCTAGAAAATTCTCTGAAAAACTTGTGGATATTCTTCATCAAGTAAAGGCGACTTCAATAACAAACGTTAATTTTTCTTATATATGAGTGCTGAAAAAAATAATGACACTAATCCGATAGATTTTCTTCAAAAGTTTGCTGAGGATTATTCATTATTTAGTTATATTAAAGATTCAAAGACGGAAGTTGAAATATGCATCGATTCAACTGATGTCTTCTCTATTCTTTTGAGTGCATTATCTTATTCTAGAGGGAAAAAGAAAAATAGTACTTACTTAAATTATCTGAATAACAAAAATATAGATGAAAAATTACTAACCCATGCTTATCTATATAATAACTATTTAGGTAAATGTTACTTATTGACACCTCATCAGCAAGAACTTTTAATAAACATTGAAAAATGGAGTAAACAAACTCCCCCACTTGAACCTGACTTTCAAAATATTCAAGCACAAATTGTTACTAGTGGTCTTTCATTTTTAAATAGAAAAAGTCCTATCCAAAATTATGTAAACAATGTCGAAAAATATAAAGATGAATTTGAATCTATTGTTCTAGACCTTTACAAAATCAGTTATCTCGCAAATGGTAATAATTGGAACGAACGCTTGTTGCATTTAATGGATAACGAGATTTTGCAGTTAGATGTAACAGATAATATTTTAGATTTATTGCAAACAAATCTATTTAAATCTTTAAAAAGAGGATTTAGAGAATCGCAAGGTCGTACGGATAATATGAACACTGCGGATGCTCTAGCACTTTGTATTATCGCCGAAAAATTAGCTAAGATTAATAGAGGGGAATCAAATGCTACCTTGCCCATTTTCTATGATGCATCTGGTCAATTTTTAGAGGTGATTGAACAACAAAAATTGACAAATCATTTTCTTTTTTCTCCCAAAAATAGCTCAAACAAGAAATTTTTAATTATTAAAAGCTCTAATTATTTTCGATTACATGTTTTATTACCTCATGACATTTTAGAAACAAATAATGGCCTTGAAAATTTAATACAAATAGCTAAAGACTATACAAAAAATGCTCAAATATCTTCTAAATCCACTGACAAAACCTACGGATTAGAGCTAAACAAAAAAGTGCAAAATATCAATTTGACCATTGAGCGATTATTGAAGTCATTATTAATGAAAAAATTTTATAACAAAAATAAAATAAATGCCTCGTTAGAAGACATTATCATCAATAAAGATAAAAAACCCAAGCTAAGAGAAAAAATCGCATTAGACATAGATGACCTGATAGTAGAATTGAAACAAAAACTAAAATCCTATATCATAGAAAGTGGCACTTATAATTCTATAGAGTCTTCATTGCTTAATATTGCCAACCAGCCAGATTTATTTAAAAATTTAAGAAGATATAAATTAAATAGTGAAGAATTTCAATCATTAAAAACTTTTAGCTTAGTAAAATTCTCTATAAATTCTGATATAAAGCAAGATACAGAAGAACTATTAGAGAGTATTTTTTTAAAAACTAAAATCAAGCCATTACAGGAGAATACAGGATACAGAGAAATAGAAATAGAAGATGCAACGATTTATACTTCTATAATCACTAGTTTGACTGAGGGATTAGATGAAAATCAAAAAAAAGAAAAAAAATATTTAGCTAATGGAATTTCGATTCTTTGGGTTTTAGGTAAATATAAACTAATTCAGCAAATTCTTAATCAGTTAAACGGAGCATATGATTATTATGGAACGGCCTTTTTACACGCCGCAGCCATTTCTAAACAAATAAAAAGTGAAGAAGATTTTCTGGGTAATAAAATCAAAATAGAAAATATTCTAAATTATGTTGATGGTTATGGCATAAATGGCAAATACAGGTTTCTAGACAATTATAGAACTGCTTTAAGTGCAGCCCATATATATTTTCAATTATGGGATAAAACAAATATGGATGAAATTAAATTTCCTAGTTTAACGGAACCTAATATTAACAAATCAGTTCCAGAAAGCAAACACTATGCAGATAAAGCATTATTGCTACTGGAAACGGCTATTGAATGGTTATTAAAGAATAATTATAAGAAGTATAATCATCGAAAAGAATGTTACTTCAATATATTAAATAATTACATTTATTACATAACTATAGCTTATCCAAATGAAGTATTTCTCAAGATTAATACTGAAGGAGGAGTAGTTCATAAATTGGGCAGTGCTAGTAATGATGATAGTGTTTGGCAGCCTATTTTTGACGACACTTTAGCCTTAGTCAATTACAGGAAAGCCTTAAACAAAAAACGCCATAGTGAAGAATATAAAAACTTAATCAGTGAAGCGAACAGAAGAATTAATTTAGCAATTAATGGTGTTTTGAGAATAGATGATTATAAAAAATTCATGGAAACTAGAAATAACATTAGAGAAATTGACACAAATAATGTATAAACTATTCTACTCCATTTAAACTACATCTCTAAAATCCAATCCTACATTTCCTTCTTTCAAAACAGCATTTTCGAATTGCTGAGGAACTAAGTTTTTTGTATCAGAAAAATCACAATCTACAAGTACGGCTTTATTAAAATCTGCTTTTTCTAAATTTGCCCCTTTAAAATTGACATTATCAAAACTTGTACCTGAGAAATCTATTTTTTCTAGTGTCGCCCCATAAAAAGTAGTATTGCTTATACTTGCTCTAACCAAATTCGCATCCTTAAAAATACTTTCTATTCCATTGGATTTAATAAAAGTACTTTGATTTAAACGACTAGCTGTAAAATTTGCTTTACTAAAATTGGTATTCTCAAACCTGGAAAAATGTAAATCCGCTCTAGAAAAATTAGCCCTTTGTAAATCTGCTCCTGTAAAGTCTGCTTCCATTAGACTAGTAGTAGATAAATTAACTCCTCTCAATAAAGTATTCTTGAAATTAATTTTGTCTAGAATTTTTTCGCTAAAATCTAAGCCATTCAAAACTAAATTTGATAAATCCCCTCCTTTTTCTTTAAAAATTCCCTCTATAGTTAGAGCATATGTATCATCAAGCCACCCAGATCCAATACTACCCAATTCCTGTTCAAAAATATTAAGTTGTTTTAAAGTGTGAACTTGAAATTGTTTTTCCCTGATGATAAACTGAATCATTTTATCCGAAACCATAACATCTACATCTAGACTTTTTACAATATCTAATTTATCAAAGAATTGTATGGCTTTCCTCTCAAATCCTTCATTATCTTTTTCAAAGGTTAAATAAAATATTTGAGTAGAGTAAACTTTATCGTTTAAAATTTCATTTTTTGGAAATCCAGTTTCCTCAATTTCTTTTACTAACTCCAACATAGCATGAGTAATTTTACTTCTTTTCAAATTACCTTCAGAATGGCTTTTAAGTCCTAGTCTTTTTTCTTTGTCCAAATCGGCTAATTGATTCTGTAATGAAGTAATCTCATCCAAATGCTTATTGGATGCTCGTTTCAATTCTTCCATTGCTTTGTCTAATTGACCATTAGCAATTAAATTACGTATTTCGCTCTTTACATCATTAAATTGTTGAATCTCTTGTTTTCTAAAAGTAGTAACAGTAATGGTATGAGTAAACCAATCTTGTTCTGCCTTTCTCCTTCTCATAGAGGCAGAACGAGTGACAGAATCTCTTTCAGATTTAGAAATAATAACACCTTGTTCAAAGCTTTTTCGTTCAAATTTAAAATCATCGAAAGATTCAGTACTTATTAATATTTTAAAAATGTCTGTAACCTCATTCGCTTCTTTATCTGGAATCACTAAGCCATGTTGATTATCAAGAATAAACCAATCTGAAGATGGCAAAATTTCACTACAAGGAGAATGAGTATTGATAGTATAATCACTATTCAAATGAATAAGAGCAATGTATAGTTTTTGGGAAGTATTGTTGCGTGCTTTAATCGTATAGTAGTTCGCAATTAAATCTCCTACTTTATCTTTACCTACTTGTGGTAAATTTAAAGTTATTAATCTATCTTGTATTTCAACTGGATTTGCTTCATCGGATTCATCTATAAAAACTACCTCTATATCTTCTTCTTTAAAATCTGTCGAATCATTTGTTAATTGGGTTAATCTTTCCCATTGAATAATAGAATCTAAAATTTCCACTATGTATTCAACTGCTTCCGTAGTGCCTTCTTCTCTTCCATGTATTAATTGATTATTTTCTGTTAATTTTATTAATAATTTATCTTCATATACCTCAAGAGTATAAATACCTATTTCCGAATTTTCTATAAATTGTATAAAAGGAGAAGTTTTTTTGGAATATTTTTTTCGAAATTCACTTAGTACTTTTTTTTCACCTACCAAATTAATTACTTTACTCGAAGGGTAGTTTTGAATTTCTCCTATATATTGCATCTCTGCATCTCCTTTAAAATTAAGAATGCATTCTTTCAAATGTAAAGAATCAATAAAGGATTGAGCAACTAATTTATTTAGTTTATTCGATTCTATCGAACTATATATCCCCACTAATATATTTTTCCAATAATCATCATTAGTTGGCAAACCATGAACAGCACCTAACTCTAGATGCCAATTACCCTCATTATGAACTATTTTAAACCGCTTACTATTTTCTTTTACATCCAAAGATAAAATTATCGTATTTGGATCAAAGCCATCAGGAATAAACAAAACTGGTGTTTGATTGGCTTCCAAATGACGCATCTCCACATTCAATCTATCAAATAATTCAGAATAACTAATTTGAGCGTTTTCATTTAATACTTTTAACAAGGTGCTACTAAAAACACCTTGCTCGTCTTTTGTTTCCATAGCAGATTGATTTGCTTGGCTGGCTAGAAATTGTAAATGTTTGCTAATTGGCAAGTTAACACTCCCAGTTTGTTTGAATAAATCTTCAAAATAATTATCTAATAAATAATCTGATAATTTTCGTTCTTCATATCGACTATTAAGCGACCTCTGAATAGTAGCATCAAATCCACTTGATGAAAATTTTTCTAAAGAATAGCTACAATCAAAGAAGGCAACTGTTTTTACTCCTTCCTTTATCCTAGAAAATAAAATCTTTAATTCTATATCAGCTAAATCAAAGTGTCCTTCTAATCTGCTATTATAACTTACTAATGTATCTCCTATGTTATTTGAGTCATGTCTAAATTCCGAAGCAGCCATTTCTTGAGAGCCATAGCCACTAAAATAAAAAAAAACGGTATCTCCTTCCCTAGCTCTTTCGATAATATTTTTTTGAAAATTCTTTATAATATTTTCTCTAGTGGCTTCTTCATTTAAGAGGGTTCTAATGTTTAATGCTGAATCAGCATAATTAGAAAATAAGAATTTTTTAAAATTGTTAATATCATTGACACAGCCATTAAGTGGCGGAATTCCAGAATCTGGATGATAGTTATTTATTCCAATTAAAAGTGCATGTAATCTATTTTTCAACTTTTTTTTCCTCTTAGATTTATTAATTGAGTTTTCCAAGTTTATCATTTGGCTAAGAGGAGGTGTAAAAAAATCATCTTTTTTATCTACAATATCACTATTAGATTTCATCAAAGAAGAAATCTCAGCAATTTTTTTTCCTTCTATCTCGCTAGGCACCCAAATATCAATTAATCCATCTCCCTCATGCATTTCTGAAAAATTAGCCATTGCTTCTTCAGTCCTTCCATTATAAATATTAATCCATCCTCTAGAAGTATTAGCTAATTCTTTGAAATAATTAGAAGTTGAAATGGTATTTTTAGCATTCTCATAACTAACAATATTTGACGTACCAATAATTTGCTCTTGTTTTCTAAGTGTTTCGCTAACAAGTCCGAGTCTAATCCGCTCTGTCACTACATTTTGTTTGTTATTTTGAATATTATTTATTGCATCTGCTACTTTTTTTACCGCCAAACTAGGTTTTAAATAAGTTAAGGCTATCCATTCAAGGTAATCTACTTGGTCTTTAGAAAAATGTGTATTATACACCCCATTGACTTTGAAATAGTTCAATAAAAAAGAAGCTAGTTTTTCAAAACTCACCACTTCATAAAAACTATCTTTATTTTGTAACTTTTTCAAGAATTTCAAGAAGGCTTCCCTCAGCCTATTAGGCATGGCAAATAATTCTCCTCCTCTATGTTCTAATAAATCTGATTGTACCAAATCTGAAACAACTACGGGATTGATTTTAAATATCTGTTCCTTATTATTTTTATAGGTAGTAAAATTAACCCATAGCTTATTCAGAAAATCGGGAGAACTTAATTGAGAAAAAGCTGCATAAGCAGCAAATATTAAGTGACTATCTCGATAACCTCTAGCTAAACTGTTTCGTCTAAATCGAAGAAGTCTGTTCTTTAGGTTTTCCTCTAATTCCTCTAATGGAAATAGAGAGAAAACATCAATTTTATTAGTTGACTTTTGTTTAGTAAGTCTCTCTTCTTCTGCTTTATCGACATCTAAATCTTTCTCTAAAGTTGCAATCATCTTTTGAAGGACGTCTTTTTTGTCTGGCACCAGTTTTATAAGCCGATTCAGTTCTTCTATTCTTTCTTTTTTTTCCAAATGGGTTCTCATAAGGCAAAATTTAAAGGTGCGTACGATTAGTTTCTTTTCCCATTAAAGTGGAGATAGTCTGTAAAAATCCAGTTCTAGCCCTTCCTAGTAATGGAAACATAGGTACTTTTTTAGAAATATCTCTGGCAATAGATTCCCCCCATCTATCCTCTGGCATAGGGTTTAACCAAGCGATACTTTCAGGTTTTCCTTTTTTTGTTAGGTTCTCCAAAAAATTAGTCGTTTCTTTTAATCGTTTTCTGTTATTATCTGCTTTAGCGGCTCCTCCGTCGCTAATAATTAACACAATACCAGATTTTTTAGCAATATCAGCAAATACTTGGTCTATTTTTTTTTCGCTAGTGAAATTTTTGTTTTTGTATAGATACAAATAAGGATTTTCTTTAAAAAAATAGATGCTTATATTTTTATGATTGCCTTTTCCTCTTGCAGTATCAATTATTTTTTGGGCTAAATCCCAAAAAGCTATCATTCCCAAACTATGATCAATCAAAACAGTAATTTTCCCTTTACTATTTACCTTTTCTTTCTCCCAGATAAAATCGTCCAAAAATCTATTCTTCACCAATTCGTATATGGTTTTATCTAAATCTAACTGATTGGTCTGTTGATATTCTTCTTTTTGATACCGCAAAATTCGCCATGTCTGCTCCATTTCTCTCAAACTCAAGGGCAGGTGGGCGTTGGATAAAGAAAAATGATATTTTAAAACGGATGCTTTTTCCTTCTTTTCTAAATCTAATTCTTCTCTTCTACTCAATTTTGCATCCAATTTAATCTTCTTTCTATTTAGTTGAGTTTCTGATGTTTCTGTTTTATATTCTATTTCTGTCTCCTCTTCTTCATCTAAAAAATCATCTTCTAGTACATAATTAGGTTTTGAGCCTCCTAGATCTGTTTGTTCTGTTTTAGAAGAATTAGTCTCTTGGCTGTCTTTTGGAACAGCATTTACCCAATCAGGAAAACATTTTTCCAATTCTTGAAATAAAATTTGGCAAAATTGGTATCTATCCGATTCATTCTGTAAATACAAACTTTCCATAATAAAAGGAAAATCCAAAAAATCCCTATCTCGTGATGTTTCCCCTAAACAACTACCAATGTCTTTTAGAAGCAATAATCTTTCATCCAACCCTATATCATACTGGAGTTGCTTCTTTAATTCTTTAAAAAAATTAGAGAACTTGAAAAAGTGGCTTATTTCATTAACATCTGCAAACATGATAGTTTATATTTGTTTAACATTTATTTCTTCTCCAGAAATTAATTTGTCTTCTTTATCAAGTCCTTTTTCTTCTCTCGCTAAATCTTCATAGCTTTTCAGTAATACTTCATAAAATGGTAAATCTTCTCCCCTCCCTTCTCCTATTCCCGGCAATATTTCTCCATTTATAAATTTGAAATGCATTACATTTAGCCAATCTAAAAACTCACTAGTTGAAATATTTTTGTTCACACTTGGGTCTTCCTGTATCCGTTCTCTTAGTTTATAAAATGCCTTCACCATTTTTGTGATAACACCTATTTGTTTTGGGTCTTGTTCTCCCCACCCACTACTTTCTTGTGCAAAAAAATTAGGATACCTAGATTCAATGATACGTTTTAAAACAATTTCATCTGGAAAATTGATATAAGAAAAAACACATCGTCTTAGAAAGGCAGGAGGTAATTCTCTTTCTCGATTACTTGTAATAAAAATAATTGGTGGATGTGCTGCTTTTATTTCACGATATCTATCATATTCTTGGGTTTCAGGCAACTCTGATATATTAAATCTTTGTTCGTCTAATTCTAATAATAAATCATTCGGAAAGTCTATGTCTGCCTTATCTACTTCATCAATTAAGACAATAGCAGGGTTCTCCTCAGTCGAAACAGCAAAAGCCTTTCCTAGTGGACCAAATTCTATATAGTCTATCAGGTTTTCAGATTGACCAATATTTTTTTTTTGTGCATCCCTTAATCTCTTTAATTGGTCAAAAGAATACAACCCTTCTTTGGCTTTAGAACTTGATTTAACGTGCCATTCAAAGTAATATTTTTTGTAGGATTCTCCATAACATTCGAAGGCAAATGCTTGAGCTAGTTTGGTTTTCCCGCTTCCAGGTTCGCCTCTAATTAACAATGGTCTTTTTAAAATCTGCATCAACTTAATGACTTGTTTTAGTCGCTTCGTTGGGATATAGGAATTAATTTTCTCCTCTTCTGTATTTGGTTTAGGAGTACCAAAGGCAATGCTTTGTTTGTCAAAAGGATAAATTAAAATATCCGCCTTGACGTTTTCTTTTAGTTTGTCTCCTGTGTAATCTTTTAGTTTCATATCGTTTTAGATTTGATTAATCTTTCCATAAAAATCATAATAATCATGTTTTAAATATTTACTGATTCCTATAATTAAGTCATTAATTTCAAGGCCATCATCATTTATAATAATAGTCTTTTTCAATTCATTAAAAATATTTTTTTTTGCTCTATATCTTGAATCGTCTGCCCAACTAGCAAATCGATCTGCTAAAATTCTTTCTATTTTTCCTAGACTTATACAATCAGATTTTTTTAATTTTTCATTACATAAGTCATCTAAAGAAATAGCTTGTTGACTATTAGTATTAGTCAATATAATGAAAAGTCTTTTGGTTGCATCTATAGGGTAAATGGGAAATTTAGATAAGGCCTGATTCAATTCTAACCAAAAACTCTGCAGAAAAGGATACATGGTATTCATAGGGTAATTATTGAAAGACTCCTTTCCAATAATCAGATTAATAAAAATACTCTTATTTTTTAGAATTTCAGCTAAGGCATGAACCACTTTCGAGATTTTTTGCTTGGGCAAAATATGTTCACCTCTTGGTAAAACAAATCTAGCCAAGGCTAACCATAAGAAGGAGCTATCTGATATAGGCTCCTTCAGAAAATCAATAGGATAAACCTCTGGAATATCAACATCGGAAGATTGGGAATAAGTCGCTCGCACCAATTTTGTTAACATTATATCTAAACATTGGCTTGGATGTCCATTAGCAATAAGTTTATGGGGCTTATATAACTGTACGACTTCAACTTTGTCTATAGGAAAGAATTTTGCCTCAAATAAATTAGTTTGTGCCCTGTGACCTAATACATGTAAAGCACTTTTTAGAGATGGAATATTACAGTATTCATTTATTAGTATTTCGATAAAATTCAATTGTATCGAAACAATGTCTTCCCGGATTTTTATGCTTCTTTCCCCGTCAGACCGTTTAATAAGATCATCAATTAAGGAAATTTTTACATGGAGCTCAATAATTTCCTTCATAGAAACAATAAGACTAGTTCTATCTTGCTTTAAGACTTTTTCTAATGATTCAGGGCTTGAATTTCTTATTTTTTTTTCCTTAAAATCGTTAACTAAAGAGGAGTATTCATTTCCTAAGGTATCTAATACAGCTTGCCAACTAGTTCCTTTACTTTCACTCTTTCTAAAATATGCCCCAAGATTACCTCTAGAAGTATCATCTTCTTCCAATTTATTAAAAATTTCATGTTGCAATATAAACATAGCAGTATTTAGTTATCTTTTGGCATAAGTTCATTAAAATCTTAAGTATTCTTTTCGAAAAATAGGTCTAACTCTTTGTTTAATCTATCAAATTCGTGTTGTATTCCATCTCTTTTTTTTCTTTGCATCTCTAAATTAATTTCCATTTTAGAAACAGATGGAGTATCGGTGTTTATTTGTATCCCCGTTTCTAAATCATCAATAATTTTATCTTGTATATCTAATTGCTTTCTTTTACTCTCAATTCTCCTAATTATTATATCACTCCTATAATTCTGCCGTTCCTTTTTCCAATCAATTGCTTTCTTAATAAGGCTTATATCTAATTTGCTGTTTTGATAAGTCCATCTACTATTAATATATTCTAATGGATAATTAGATTCCTTTAAAGATTTTTCTTCATTATCTATAGCACTAATTAGATTTCGACTCATTTTTTGACGTTCGCCTAAAATATGGTTTAACTGATTTGTCTCCATAACTTTGTAATCCATTATCAATTCTTTTTTATCAAAATTTGGATTTCTACATAAAATGTAATCTTGGTTCAAATTTTCAATTTCATTGATAAAAGGTTGCTGACTAATCCCGTCGTAACCTTTCAATCTTTTTGGCACCTCATTCATTAAGTATTTAAGCACATCTAAGATAGTTACATATTCCGTTCTTACTGTTTCGCCGCTTAAAACCTCTAGTAAACATTCACCAAAAACTGTATAGTCTTTTCCTTTTAGAATGTAAGATTTTTGAAACTCTTGAGAGGAAGCAACTATAACTTTTCCTTTTCCTTTACTCAAAATAGATACAAGTTTTCCCTGTGCTTTTTTCTGTTTTTCTAAATCATCTGCCCCCAATTCTTCCACAGGATAAGAAATACCAGCAGCATGACAGCAGTCAATAAATACTGTTAGTTTCCCAAAAGTCAAATCATCAACTAAGTCATGAAACTCATGACCATAAAAACGAGTCTCCTCGTTATCTTCATCAAAATTATGAGGAATCATATAATAACCATCTCCGTCTCCTACTTCTCCATGTCCAGCATAAAAAATAATAACAGAAGCTCTTTTATTTCCTTCCGTTTGAATTTTTAGCTTTTTAAATGCTTCAACTATTCCTTCCTTAGTCGCCTGTTCTTTTACTAATAACTGCACTTGTTCGGAGGGATAAGCCGCCCGCTTTTCGTCAATTAATACCTCATATAGCCCTTCTGCATCATTAACCGTTTTAATAATATTTTCATCACTCCCCGTACCAATAATTATTGCATAGCCATTTTTAAATTTTTTCATCCTCTTATTTTCATTATTTTTTAAATCTCATTCTAAGTTACTAATCAAAATGGTAAAATAGAAAAATGCTTGAACTTTTCAAATAAAAAAAATCAAGCATTTTAGATTTAATATTCAACTAAGAATATTACACTAATCCCAAATAAATAAGTCATTATCTCGACTTAAAGGAATCGGCGCATCTTTTCTTGTTTCATAAAATTTCTTAATCTTTCCAGTCTTCCAGTCCACCTCTAATTCAAAGGCAGTAAAGGCAAAAGTTAATGATTTTGTTCCTTTAAAAGAAACTGTCTTTTCTTGAGAAGTATCAACATCTACTTTCGCATTTACTTCACTCAACACACCCTTGATGACTTCGACTTTAACCTCATAAGAACTATCAACCGTTTTTTCAAAGTGAAAAGAAAAATCACTAGAAACAAATGCCGAATTAATAACCATCAACTTCCATCCCTCTTCTGGGTCAGTGAAAAGTCCCAATGCAGGATTCTCTATATCTAGTACTCTATTCTGAATTGCTTTACCCAATTCTCCTTGAATAATATAATCTCTAACTGGGTTTTTAAAAGAAAACGATGTTTTCTTAACTCCTTTAAAAGAGGCAGATAATGGGTTTGCATCTGCTCCAAGGCCTTTTAAGAATCCACTTAATAAATTAAGCCCCACAGTAATATCTATTGTTTTTGTCTTTTTACCAGCTAGGTCACTTACTGTTGAAGATTGAGGAGATACAACTACATTAGCTCCTTCGTTTAGATAATAATTGATACTACCTAAATAGAATGCTTTTTTATTCTTCCAGCCAAATAGATCTAAAGGCCTTACCCTTGTCTCTGGATTCTTAAGTGGAATAGCATCATAATTTTCTCTCAATAATTTAACTAACGGATCTTTCTTACAAATTTTAAATACTCCCATTTTGATTTTTTAAGTGTGAAAAGATATTTTAACAAAGTATTACATAGCTGCTAAAATCTCATCAATTTTAGCTTTAAATTTTAAAGATACATTTTGATAGCCCTTCTGATTTGGGTGAATTTCATCGTACCACTGATGCTTAGAAATAGTACCTCTTACATCTAAATGATGTATTCGTCCATCATACCCTTTTTCAGAAATCAACTCAATTAGCATATTATTAAATTGCTCCAAAACATATCTAACAATTGCTTCTTTATCTGCTTGAATTTTAATTTTCCTTTTTACCATTGGGTCACCCAACCAACTTTTTGTCTTCCCTTGATGCCATTTCCATGGCACATTAGGATTGTGCGGTATGATATGATCATAACTATGGACAATTACATGAAGTTCAGAGTAGGACCTTGTAAGCGTAAAAAATAAATCATTATAAATATCTCTGATACTCTTTAATTCTTTAAAAAAAGTAGCTGCCAAAAACCTAGAAGGATTCTCTCCTGGTTCAAATCCATCTGTATAATCTGTTAAAAAATCATAGAATTGTTCCCCCAAAACATCGTTTCCACCTCCACTAATTAAAAAGATCTTCGGATCGTACTCTTCTACCGCTGCTTCAAATTCAGGTTCGGCATGCATATTCCTTAATGTGTCGCCAGCTGCACCAATACTATAAATAGGATAACGCTTTAACAAGTGATCGATAGTGTCTTCAACCATTGGATGCTGAAACCATGAGTCACCCTCGGATATTAGAATTGGGTGGTCTGGCTTTTTTTCAACTATATCCTTAAATTGTTCCCATCTCTTTTGTCGAGCAAACCAGTTGGCTACATCTAAACCCAAACTTTGTTCAATATATCCAGCATCAAGGTCATCTATTACTTCTATCTCCTCCCGAAGTCGTAGATTTTGACTAAAAGGTTCATCATCAAGAATAAGAAAAAATTTGTGAAGTTCTTTTTGGTTAGGTTCTTTTGCTTCTAATAATTGACGTAGATAGCTAAGTTTTACTGTTATTTTTGTTGACATATTGGATTTTATGAGAAGTTGTTTAAAAATAGAAGGCTCAAGAGAGGATTATAATAAAATTTTTATCAGCAATAAATTGAAAGCTCTGACACAAACCTATTTAAAAGCTTACATAATAAATATGTAAATTTACCTAAAAAATCCATAACAGAAAATTTATTTCTCTACCTGACACTAAAACGAGGATTAATAAAACAGTTCTTTGAAAAGGAAAAAATAGATAAATCTAATCGTTGTTTCTTTCCAATTTTAGAAAGGAGGTAAGATTTATTTCTTCCTGTCCTAAGCGATAGAGTAGGTATCGACATAATTCTAAATCGCTAACGCCTTGACCATCTTTACCTTTTTCAAAAGATGCTAGTTTAGTATAGGCTAATACCCAGCGATTTCGCCAATTGATAACTGTTGTACGAGTCGTCCCTAGTTTCCTAGCTATTGAACTATTTGTTTGTCCATCATTTGATAACAAAATAATATCTATACGACAGCATAGTTGATTTGAACTTGTATGCCTATTACGTTCTTTTGATAAAATTTTATTATGACGTTCAGACAATACTACCTTTTTAGCTTGTTCTCGATTTATTTTCCCCATGGTAATTATTTCTTTTGTCAATGAACGTTTTTTAATGTATAGTTATTTCAAGGTTACTCCACTAGTGATTAGTGCAATATATTTATCCGATAGATATTTATACGCAATACCACCGTAAGCGCCATATCTGATGTGGCGTGAACCAAACATGTTGTTCTCGATTAATTCTATGTGCGTACCGTCTACAATCATATCAGAGCCATCACCCCAAAAATCTGTTAACTCCCAACGATTATAATTATTAATGATGTCCTTCATTGTAGCATCTATTTTTATGGAATCAATATGCTGTTTATTGATTCTTCTTAGAATACGAGAGGTTAATGATCCTCCAATATGCCTTACCATTTGGTTAGCCCCTAGATTACAGCCATAGCTAAAAATGGTAAAGATGTATTTATAGATACTATCTTTCATTTTTGTAATTGCACCAGATGGTGGTCCAAAGTATTTGGTATAAGGAATCCAAGTTTGTACTCTTTTTAGTAAGTCTAATAAATCCCGTTGAGGCATTTTCTTTCTTATCGTATCTTCAAAGTGAGTTAAGCCTTTCGGTAAGGAAGTAGCTTTCTGTATTTTTATATGAGGGATAGTAACTGCAACTGATAAACAAATATTAGAGCAACAAGTCAAACCAGCTATTGAAGTTTTTCTAAAAGAAAGGGGCTTGGAATTATCTGCTGAAAAGACAATAATTACTAGCATCCAAGAAGGCTTTGATTTTCTGGGTCAAAACTTTCGTAAATATGGTAATGGTAAACTCATCATTAAGCCAGCCAAGAAAAGAGTAAAGAAGCTATTGGACAAAGTTCGGTTAACGATCAAACAAATGTACACCGCACCTACAATTGCATTAATTACTCGTATTAATAGGATGACTAAAGGATGGGCAATGTACCATCGACATTCTTGTGCAAAGCAAACATTTAATTGGATAGACCATCATATATGGAAAGCTATTTGGATATGGTGTCTACGTCGTCATAACAACAAAGGCAGGAAATGGGTATTCAAACGATACTTTATCAATCACAATGGAAACCGTTGGACGTTCTTTGCTAAAGACGACAAAAGCACCTATTATCTATACAAAATGGCTAGTGTTCCAATACGCAGGTATGTGAAAATTAAAGCAACAGCAAATCCTTTTGTAAAAGAAGATGAGCGAATCTTTGAACTAAATCTACAGCGTAAAATGCTAAATACTTGGCGCAAGAGAACGAAATTAATTACCATTTTCAGGAGACAATCTGGCAAATGTCCAATGTGTCAAGAATCTATAACGGAACAAACTGGATGGAATATTCATCATAAGTTGGAACGTTTACAAGGAGGAAAAGATACTTTAGATAATCTTGTTATGCTGCATCCTGATTGCCACCGTCAGGTACACTTTTGGCATATTCAATTTGATGGCAATGTTCCTATAAGAGCATCAGAATTTGCTTGATCCTAGTGCATCGAAAAGGTGCCCGCTGGGTTCTGAGGGGGGAAAGGAGGAGCAATCCTCCCAACCTACCCGACCGAGAAAAACGATTCAAGACTTGTATTTATTTAGCATCTTCGCCAGTTCCTTACTACTTCCCAAAAAAACACCTGCCATTTCATTACTATTCAATGATTTACGCATTAAAAAAATAAAATTTAAAAATAATTACTCCCACAAGGGTCACCTTTTCTGATAGTTGCAATTAAAGGGAAATTACTTGTTAATCATTCTTTTTAAAACGACAAAAACAACTATCATGAAAAATTTAAATTTAATTGCCGTTTCTTTAATGGCTATTTTCTTCGCATTGACTTCTTGCCAAAAAGAGAGCATGGAGGACTTACAAGGGGTACTTATATGAATGATTATTACGATTATAGAGGAATTTGGAAAAAAGAGAATATGGGTAGATTAAGAACTGGAATTATGAGATCTTGTGATGGGTATCCTATTTATGTGGCAGCAATAGCAGTAGATTTACACAATAATTACTTAAGAAGAATAGATAGTGGATATTCTTATAATGATGGAACTTGTTCAGCTAGAGCTTATCATTGGGATCTTAATGATGGTGAAAAATTGAGATTTTATTTTAGAAATTTTTCTAAAAATCGTCGCTATGTAATGATAGCTAAATAACTATTTTTTATAACTTATATAAAATGGGATAACTACACGTCTGAAGTAATTATCCCATTTCTTTTATATTGAAATCTGGCGATTAATTCTGAAAAATCACCAGAATCTTAATATCTCAATTGCCTACTGTATACTCATATGAGTTTTACTTAAATGATAGCCTATTGCTAATTCTGTATTGAATAAGTACAAGAGATGTTATCTAATGTTTTATCTTCTGAATTTTTTTGACTTTAGTCTCTAATCCATTAGATATCCTAATATAATACAATCCGTCTGATAAATTGGATAAATTTTCTGTAAAATAATTTAAACCAATTTCTAGAAATTGAGTATTATTCCGGATAAGATTACCATTTAAATTATAGATCTCAATTTCTGCATTCCCAGAAACGGAGGATTCTAAGTCAATAGTGATTAAATCGCTTGTTGGATTTGGATATATTGTAAAATCTAAAAACTGCTTTTTTGTTTTATTAACCGAAGTACTTGCAATCTTGCTAACTTGTATATCCTCTTCATTCCATGAGGAAAGACAATCTACATGCAAATTGAAACTACTCACTTGATCTGTTTGATAGCCGTCTACAGAAATGAAGTAAGTACCCAGGGCGTTATTCAATATAATTTCTTCAGAACTTGTACCACTTTTAATACTAGAAGCAATACATGTCATAGGAGTGCAGTTAGAAAGGAGAAATATATCTAAATCTTTAGAAAGATTCGTTAACCTAATTCTTAAATTTCTTCTATTAGTAACATTTAATTTATATAATTTATCTCTTGCAGAAAAAGCATAATCGCCAGGTAAACAATTGCCATAGTCCGAACCAATGTAATTATTACTAGCGGAAAATGTACTACCAATTGCTGTTTGTCCACAAGAAATAGAAGCTGCACTACAAGTAGGTGTAGGAGTCGGAAGAGGAGTTGGAGTTGGGGAGGAAGAACCACCACAAGTCGCACTTAATGTAAAACTACTGACTTCTTGAGAATTATAACCATCTATAACAATATAATAAGTTCCTCTTGCATTATTCAATACAATTTGTTCCGATGATAGACTTCCTCTTATACTATATTCCAAACAATTTCTATTACTGGGACAACCTTCAAATAAAAATAGATCTAAATCTTTACTTAATCGGGTAAGATTGACAGTTAATTTTGATGTATTTGATACAACGATTTTATAGGTCTTATCTCTTGCATTGAAACTACTACTATTGGAATAACAGTCTGAATAATCTGTTATGCCAAAATTATTTTGTTCATTATAGGTACTAGAATTAATTGTTTGTCCGCATTGTAGAGTAGGTACAGAAGTACATGTCGAGGAATTTCCTCCAGAACTGTTCCCTACTGAGAAAAAATGTTCTGCTTGTTGACCTTTATAAGATACAACATATCGCCAGTTACCAGACATTGCGTTTGAAGGTAAGATCCTATCATAAAACCAATAAGAATTAGAATGTACTATACCTTGTATATTCCAACTGTTCCAGAGTACTCCATTCGGTTGATATATTTTAAAATATTTAGTACCCCCATTTTCATGCGCCAAATTTAATGAAAAATAGACTCTATTTCCTGCCTGAAATTGATTAGATACATTTCTACGTTCTCCATTAAAAGCACAATCATAATTGTGATTAGGTGGGGCATTATGTGTAAGAATACTATTGATTTTCGTTTCTTTGTATGACTTTTGAGAAGTCCACCAAGTTGAGGAATTAAAATTATTGCAACTTCCACTATAAGGATCTATTATGTTATTTCTATATTGATCAGCCCACACTTCAAAGTGTAAGTGTGGAGCAGTAGATCTTCCTGAACTTCCAACAACACCTAGGTATTCTCCAGCTTGAACATAACTCCCTATAGCTTTATTGGTCAAACTCCACTTTTTCAAATGAAGGTAAATAGAAATACTTCCATCTTGGTGACGGATAGTAATTGAATTAGCAGTTTCTGAAGATCCGAAATTACAATTCCGATCGTAAGCTCCATCATATTTAGTTAAAATAGTTCCTGCAGCTGCAGCAATAACTTCTACTGCATTATTATCTTGTTTATATTGTGGGAATGGCCATAGAGCAATATCAGTTCCATTATGACCATCGTAAGTATGGGTACCACAATTATAATCACGGACACCATTAGTTCTATTTACATCCACATAGTTGCCTATATAATAATAACTAGGGTCATTAAATCCAGCAGCTTGACGGAGAGGCCAAGAGAAACGGACTCTAGACCGACTAGATGCGAAATTAGTACCTTGTTGTTTTAGTAGTGCAATATTTTCACTAATAAGATTTTTTAATGATTGTACATCATCATTAGATAAACATTGTTGTTGTGCATTAGTGGTAGAATTATCTAAAGCATCATTTCTTGTTTGTGAAATCAAACTTTGACTTAAAAATAGTATTGCTACTACTGAAAGAAATAAGGGGGTAACTATTTTCATAAGGAAAATAAATATTTAAAAGGTTATAGGTATAATTTAAGAGAGATTATAATTGTAGTTGTCTAGGATTGGATCTATTTTGTAAAACTAAACTTATATAATTACATATTCAAAAATCATAGTAAATTCAATCGCCATATTTTTTGACAATATTTATAGTTAATAGATTTAAAATAATTAAATTTAGGATATAAATAATTGATAAACAGTTGTTTGGAATTAATATATATAGTCTAAAATGTTATTGTATGTAATTGAATCTGAAAAATATGTTGATTCAATTGATGACGAATAAAGATGCTTTATGATATTATAACTTGGACCTTAATAAACAACATTAAAATGTAAGGCTATCAATTGGAATCCAAAAATAAATTTCCGATGGAGTCTTAAATTCAAACTCATGCCTATTTGCTTCTTTCATTATAATATTTAGCCTTGAGGTATTTTCTAAATAATTTTTTATTAATATTTTAATAGTTTCATCAGGTATTTTTTCTTTACTTAGAAGATCAATAGTACTAAATCTTTTTAAATTCTTATTTAAGATAAAGCCCTCTTTTTCTAATCCTTGAACCACCGTATTTAAATCACTAATAGAAGTTTTTTTTCCTAATTCTTCTAGACCAATGATTTTTCTATATAGAACAATTAGAACTTTATATAAGCTCTTTCTTTGTTGCTCTATTGAGGAATTTTTAGAAATTTTTAAATCATTTAGGTGCTCTAAGTAATCTGATAGATCATATTTAGAAATAAATAAGACTTGTGAAAAAGCAGAATAATTTGCGCCTTTAATTTTCTTTGGTATGTATATTTCTGAAAAAAGACTAATTTTATTTTTGGAAAGGCCAAACTCTGTATTTAAACTACTCTTATAATAATTGGAAGACTGAGATAATAGTGGAAAACGAAATACTTTACCTTTAAAGCGTCTCGGATTAGTATCTCCCAGATTAGTTGAATTCAATAATATAGGATCAATATTCCAATAAATGTCTTCTTCGTTTATACTGCCATTATTAGCATAGTTTTCAACACTCGCTTTTTTCCCAAAAGCTATCACGCTCAGGTTTTGATTAAACTTACGTTCATTAAATGCTTCTTTAGAAAAATTAGGCTCTAATGCAATTCTAGTATTCCATTCAATAAATCTACTTTTCCTGACCCATCCAACTATGGATTCGTCTACACTGGTAGAAGAAACTCTTGAATGGGCGCAGTTGCGATTTGACACAAAAATAAACTAAGAAGTGACAAGAAAATATC
>CAZXYA010000006.1:0-43948 GCA_964644655.1 uncultured Saprospiraceae bacterium
CTAAAACCACTCAATCCAGATTACCACAATTGGATTTTAATAATATTCCTTTTGGCAAGGTATTTTCTGACCACATGTTCATTGCGGATTATAAAGATGATGAATGGACAGATTTACGCATTGTGCCATTTGGTCCATTTGAAATGCACCCAGCTAACATGACTTTGCATTATTCGCAAACGATTTTTGAAGGCATGAAAGCATCAAAAAATAAAGATGGTGTACCTTTGTTAATGCGCCCTGAATTACATGCCCAAAGACTAAATGCTTCTGCGGATAGAATGTGTATGCCACATGTGCCAGAAGCATTATTTTTGAAAGCATTACATGAATTAATTGAGTTGGATAGCGAGTGGATTCCATCTATTCCAGGGACTTCTTTATATGTCAGACCTTATATGTATGCAACCGATGAATTTATCGGCGTTCGACCTTCAGAGACGTATAAATTTGTGATTTTTACTTGTCCTGTTGGAAGTTATTATGATAAACCCGTTGATTTAGTAACAGAGCAAACTTTTGTGCGTGCGGTGAACGGTTTAACAGGAGAGGCAAAAGCAGGAGGAAATTATGCAGCGTCTTTATTGCCTGCAAAAAAAGCGAAGGAAGCTGGATATGATCAAGTGATTTGGATGGAAAGCCCAGCATTCAAAAAGGTACAGGAAGTAGGGACGATGAATCTATTTTTTGTGATTGGTGATACCGTGGTTACGCCTTCTACATCAGGTGCAATTCTAAAAGGGATAACTAGAAAATGCTTCTTAGAAATTTTAGCCAAGAAAGGCATCAAAGCGGAGGAAAGAGATATTTATATTGATGAAATAGTAGAAGCACATTTAGATGGGAATTTAAAAGAAATATTTGGTGCCGGAACGGCAGCGGTAGTTTCTCATGTCGCTTCCCTGACCCACAATGATTTAAAAATGACTTTGCCACCTTTAGCAGAAAGAACGGTTGGCAATATGTTGAAACAAGAAATTGATGGTCTTAGAGATGGTTCTATTGAAGATATTTATGGTTGGTTTGTGCCAGTTGGTCCGGCAGTTACGGCCTAAATAAAGAGAAAAACTATTTTAGATTTAAAAATAAAAAGAGTCTTTGGAATGAATTTTCTGAAGACTCTTTTTTTTGTATAAAATCCGTTGCTAACTTAATCCGTTGCTAATTTTTTTCAGAAAGGGATTATTGTCCCTTTTAAATCTAACTATCTAGTAGTTTGTAACTACAAATCAATAGGTACTGCTTGAATTTCCTATTTAGGTATCCTACCAAAATTTTGCCTTATATTTATTTTTCATTCATAGGGTATGATTTACATTTTCACACCAAATTTTATTCTGAATTTATTAAAAGGCACATAAAATTGTCAAAAAGAATATTTTTATTACTAATGCATTCTTTTTTTTCCAAAGATTTTTTAGATTTGCATCTAACTAGTATAGAGTAGTACAGAGTAGATTAAACTAGTACAGCTAATTTATACAAATTGACCAACTTTAAAAAATTGAAAAATATCCTTAAATGGCTACAATATTTGGCAAAATAAAAGAATTGGAGTCAGCCATTTTATTATCTAAACATGAACAATTGATTAATGGAATTTTGAATTCTATTGATGATAAAATATTAGTTCAGGGTAGTGTGCTTCCTTCCGTCAAAATAATGTCTAAAGAATTGGGGTTTGCTTCTGAGACAGTCGTCAAGGCTTATAAAGAATTGAAGAGTAGAGGCTTGGTAGAATCAAGAAAAAGAATGGGCTACTATATTGTCAATGAGGATACCGTGCAAATAGCTAAAGTAGCTTTGTTGATGTATGCTTTCCATCCATTTCAGGAGGTTTTTTACAATACTTTTAGAGATGCATTAGGAGAACATGTGCAAGTAGATGTGTTTTTTCATCATAGTAATATCGAAGTATTTGAAACGATTCTTGGAAATATTAAGGGGCAATATGGTACTTATGTAATAGCACCAATTCCTCATGAGCGAACAAAGTGTCTATTAGCAGATTTTCCTGTAAATAAAATTTTGCTAGTAGATAGATATGAAGTAATTAATGATTCTTTTTCGCATGTGACCCAAGAATTTGCCGCTTCTACTTATGCGGCATTGAACATATTAGTTGAAAAAATTAAACAGTATAAAGAAATTATACTCTTTTTCAAACCAACATCTGATTATCCTATTGAAGTATTACAAGCTTTCAAAAGATTTGTAGCAGAACACAAACTAAATGGAAAAATTGAAGAAAATTATCAATCGGGCAATTTGAAAGAAGGAACAGTATATTTTACAATTGGAGATACTGATTTGTGGAATATTCTAAAAGATTGTAAACTGAAGAACTGGACATTAGGAAAGCAAATTGGGGTGTTTTCTAATAATGATGGTCCCGTAAAAGAAATAATTTGTGGAGGAATTACCACCTTTTCTACAGATTTTAGATTGATGGCAAAAAATGCAGCCAGATTTGTGTTACAACGAAAGCCAGTTCAAGAAATAATACAAACTAGAATTATACAACGAAATTCTCTTTAGTGAAAATTAGGCGTATTTAAACAACCCAACTTTAAACATAGATTAATAACTTTTCTAATGATTTCGCCAAATTTTACCTAATAGTTTTTAATAATCAATGTCAACCTTGAATATTTCTATTAATAAACATTAGTTCTGCTTAATGACTAAATGGTTAATGATAGGATAAACTTTTTGAGATTGAGAGCTCATTTATTTTTTATGAAATAAAAACAGCCGCTATCTTGCAGGACAACGACTGTTTATCATGTAACGTAATTAAAACACAAATTTACAATGAAACTAGTAAATTTAAAAATTCGATATTGGCCTACCCAATTATCGAGATTCATGCATTCCTCACTTCAAGTTTTTTCCACTACATTGCTATTTTTTTGCACATTTACCCTTTCTGCACAAGTTAGTGGTACAGTGGTAGATGATACAGGAGAAAGCCTTATTGGGGTGAACATTCTGGTTAAAGGAACCTCTACTGGTACAATTACTGATTTAGATGGAAAATATTCTATAGATGCGCCTGCTGACGCCTCTTTATTATTTTCTTATACTGGTTACAAAGATCAGGAAATTGTCGTCGGTAATCGAACAACTATTGATGTAACAATGGCTGTGGATGCCGCTGTTTTAGATGAAGTGGTCGTTGTTGGTTATGGTACACAACGAAAAGTAGATTTAACAGGTGCTGTTGGTTCTATTGGCGCCGAAGAAATTGCAAAAACACCAATTTTATCTGCTGACCAAGCATTGCGAGGTCGATTAGCAGGGGTTCAACTAACAAATCGTTCTGGCGACCCAGGTGCGCCAATTAATGTACGTATTAGAGGAGTTGGAACCACAGGTAATAATAGTCCACTTTATGTAATTGATGGAGTGCCTATTGTTCAAACGACAAACATTACTGTAAATACAGCATCAAATACAGAGAGTAATCCACTAGCAGGTATTAATCCAAGTGACATTGAGTCAATTGACATCTTGAAAGATGCTTCTGCTGCTGCCATTTATGGAACAAGAGCAGCAAATGGTGTTGTTATCATTACTACTAAAAGAGGTAAATCAGGAAGAACTTCTTTGACTTATGATGGATATGTTGGTGTTCAAAACGTAAGAGGTAAGCATCAGGTACTTGGTGTAAATGACTATATTGCCTTACAAAGTGAGATAGGTAATGATTTTAGTTCTTTTAGTGGTAGCCCATTTGTAGATTGGCAGGATGAAGTTTTTAATACAGCCAATATGCAAAATCATAGTATAACGGCAAGTGGGGGTTCTGAAAATGCGAATTATAATATCTCAGGTGGATACTTTACGCAAGATGGTATCTCTTTAGCTACAGGATTTGAGCGCTATAGTGTGAAAGCCAATTCTGATATTAAAGTAGGTAAAAGAATTAAAGTAGGAGAATCTTTAAATATTTCTTTTACGGATAGAATTGTAGAATCAGAGCCAGGTAGAGCTGCTGCTTTTGGCGCTGCTAGAAACTCACCATTTACTCCTGTTTTTGAAAATGGGACATTTACCTCATTTAATGCGGCTAATTCAGGCGCTGCTGCTGGGTCTAATAGTCAAGTAGTTGGTTTGAATGACCTGTCAAATAATGAAACTAGAGTATTGTCTAGAAGAATTTTAGGGTCTATTTATGGGGAGCTTGAAATTTTGGATGGCTTGAAATTCAGAACACAAGGAGGTATCGACTATAATGTCGGTGAAGGTTCTTGGTTACAAAATATTTACAACTTTGGTTCTGCTTCCAATGGAGGTATCCTGCAAGTAGTATCTCGACCTTCGGAACTAACCACAAATATTACGAACACTTTAACGTATAGCAAATCTTTTAATGGAATTGATTTAACAGTCTTATTAGGCCATGAAGAAACTAATTTTGAGTTTGATAGATTAAGAGGCCAAGGAAGAGGTTTTTTAAGTGATGCGGTTACTTTAGTCAATACAGCATCTACTTCTGCAGTCGGTCAAGAAAGAGATAATTGGGCATTGAGAGGTTATTTAGGCCGTGCTAATGTTAGTATTCAAAACAAATATTTGATTACTGCTACGATAAGAAGAGATGAATCTTCTCGTTTCACTAGAGATAATCGAAGTGCTGTTTTCCCATCTTTTTCTGTAGGTTGGAAATTGAGTGAAGAACCATTTATGGCAGATAATACGGCGATTGATGAATTGAAAATTAGAGCAGCATGGGGACAAGCTGGTAACCAATTTACAAGTAGCTCTTTTGCTTATTTATCTACTTTAGGTTTGACTTCTTTGTATGTACTTGGAACAGGACAAACGATTGAAGCAGCTCCAACACCATTTGTATTTGCGAATCCTAATTTGCAATGGGAAACATCCACGCAGATTGATATTGGCGTTGATTTAAGATTATGGGAAGGAAAATTAGAATCTAGTATAGACTATTATCAAAAGAATACAACAGATATTTTGGTCGGTTTACCAATTTCTGCTGTTTCTGGATTCTTACTACCTCCTGATGTTAACTCTGGAGAAATCGAAAATAAAGGAGTTGAACTTTCTTTGACTTACCGAGATAGAGTGGGAGATTTTAATTATAGTGTTTCTGGTAATTTCACTTCTGTAGATAATGAAGTAATTTCCTTAGGAGAAAACCCTAATCCAATTATTACAGGATTTTTTGGGGCGCAAACTCATAGAACTACAGTAGGTTTACCTATTGGTCACTTCTTTGGTTATCAAACAGATGGTATTTACCAATCACAAGCAGAAGTAGATGCAGCATTACCTGATGTATCTGGTACGCCTTCACCTGGAGATATTCGTTTTGTGGATGTAGACGGAGACGGTAGTATTACGCCTACAGATAGAACATTTTTGGGTAATTCTACACCTCAAGCATTCTATGGCATCAACTTAGCTGCAGATTATAAAGGACTTGATGTTTCTTTATTTTTTCAAGGCGTAGCAGGTGTGAAAGTGTTTAATAATGTTACCCGTTCTTTGACTAGTATGAACAGTACAAGTAATCAAAGTACCTTGGTATTAGACAGATGGACTGGCGCAGGAACAAGTACAACTATTCCTAGAGCTACCATATCTGACCCTAATGGAAATAATCGGTTCTCTGACCGTTTTGTAGAAGATGCGAGTTACCTTAGATTCCAGAACTTACAAATAGGATATACCATTAACCAAAGTTCTTTAGAAAGTTTTGCTGATGGATTTATTCAAAACTTACGTTTCTATATTGCAGCATCTAATTTATTCACTATTACCGATTACTCTGGTTTAGACCCAGAAGTAACCAGAGGATTTAGTTTCCAAAAAGGAGAAATGCCTTTATCAACTGGACAGGATGATGGTGCTACACCTACTCCTAGAGTTTTCCAATTTGGTGTAAGAGCAACATTCTAAGAGATGTCAGCTGTATAGACTTTTAGTCTTTGATAAGTACTTATGCAAAAGTAAACGACATTTTTAGATAAGGGATAATGAGTTGATAAGATAAATGAGGTGAACAAAGCGTTTTAGACCAAATGCTACCCTCATAAACACATAAATCTCCTAAACTTAGTATCCTCAAAAAGTGTCGAATATTTCTGCTCAGGTACTGAACTTTAAATTGTTAATTATAATTTTCGGTTTGACCGCTTAACTTAGGAAAATGATAAAATAAATGCTCCTTCTTAAAATGATAACTTTCTGCTTTTCAGCGCAAGTTTTTAATTTTAATTTGCATTTTTATTTTAATTTATTCCTAAATGGTCTAACCTCTAAAAATATAATCATGATAAATAAATTAAAAATATCCTTGCTTACATTGGGTTGCATTTTTATGTTTACCCGATGTAATGATTTGGATTTACAACCATTAGATGCAATCTCTGAGGATGCATTCTATAATACAAATGCGGATTTTACAGGTGCTATTTTGGCCTCCTATTCTTCCATGCAGAGTTTAAATGGTACGAGTACTGAAAACTTAGGAGAACGAGCAGAATGGTGGAAAATGGTATTAATGGCATCAGATGAGACGACATTTGACCCGAATAATGCAGGAGATCCTGCAACCAATATTCCTTTAGATGAATTGCGTTTTATACCTACGGATGTAGCTTTTCAATCTGTTTTTACACATCTATACCAAGGTATGTTTCGGGCAAATTTGGTCATAGATAAATTAGCTGGTGACCATGAGTTGACACCTGACCAAGTAGCATTATTTGATGCAGAGGCAAAATTCATGAGAGCATGGTTTCAATTTCAAGCTTTTAAGTTTTGGGGAGGACAAGCGCCAATTGCTCAAGAAACAAGAAGGGATATAAATAATATTTCTTTACCTAATGCTACACCAGCAGAGACCGTAGCTGCACTAGTGGCAGATTTTACGGCTGCTGCAGCCGTATTACCTGCTGAATGGGATGGAGGAAATTTAGGTAGAGCAACAAGCGGTGCTGCGCTAGGTTATTTGGGCAAAACTCATATTTTTGCGGAAAATTGGGCAGCAGCAGAAACAGCCTTAGAACAAGTAGTGAATAGTGGAAAATATAGCTTGATGCCAACACATGCAGAAGCATTTGCGATTGACCAAGAAAATAACGCAGAATCTATATTTGAATTGCAATATGGTTCTAACTCAGATGACAATGGATGGGTATTGGATGATAACCATTCGGAAAACTTTAAAGCATCTCAAGGATTTATGCGTTCTTGGTGGCAAGATGCAGGTCGTGGGGCACCAGGAGGTGGCTTAGGTATTTATATTCCTACAGACGAAATAATCAATGCCTTTGAAGAAGGAGATTCTAGAAGATTTACTAGTATCTATGAACCAGGTGATACCTATTTTGCTGCAGGTGTTCAAGTACCTTATGATGAAGCATGGTCGCCAACTGGTTCAAATTTGAAGAAATATAGAGGGGATAACGCTGCGAAATTTACACCAGTAAACTTTGCGATTGATTATAATAATGAAAGATTAATGCGTTATGCAGATGTTCTTTTATTGTTGGCAGAAGCTAAATTACAATTGGGTAATTTACAAGCTAGTGCTGATTTAATGAATCAAGTACGTTCTCGTTCTTTCCCAGATGGTGCGCCAATTGAAGCCAGTTCTGCTGATGCTTTATTTGAAGATCTAATACATGAAAGACAAGTAGAATTAGCATTTGAAGGGCATCGTTTGTTTGATCTAGTAAGATGGGGATTAGCAGAAGAAGCTTTTGCTGCTCAAGGTCTTAATTTTCAAATGACTGGTGGATCTGCTGTTTTCCCACTACCACAAACGGAAATTGACAGAAGTGGTGGGGTATTATCACAAGTTCAATAGAATAGTAATTACCTAAGAGTCGGGTGTCAAGAGTCAGAGAAATATTACTGATTTTTGACACCTTTCTTTTAGTAATTGAAAAAATAAGTTTATTAAGCAATACGAAAAATTTTGATGGTTAGAGGCTGTATCTTTGAATGACTAAATACCATTTTTTGCGATTTAGTTTGGAAAGAAACAGCCTCTTTCTTTTATCTTATAATTAATCAATAAATCAGCCTTTTACAGTATACCGTACATTATTATCACAATTCCTCAAATAATTGATTAATTACCAAAAAAAGTAACTTTGCGTCTTTGTGTCTTTGCTTGCTTAACAAAATTACCTTAAGCAAGCTTAGAAAAGCATTAAATTACTAAGAATGAATTATTTAAGAATTGGTATTTACCTTTTTTTATTTTCTATATTATTTATAGGCCTAGTACTTTTTTGTGGAAGTTGTACCTCTTCAAAAAACAACCCCCTGTTTCAATTAATTGAACCAGCAAGTAGCCGTATTGATTTTTCCAATAATATTTCAAATACAGATTCCTTAATTACACTAAGTTTTGAATATCTGTTTAATGGAAGTGGAGTAGCTATAGCTGATTTTAATAAGGATGGTTTACAAGATATTTTTTTTACAGGAAATATGGTGTCGAATCGACTGTATTTGAACCGTGGTAATTTTAAATTTGAAGACATTACGCAATCAGCAGGTTTGACGACTATTGATAAATGGTCGAGTGGGGTAGCGGTTGCTGATGTTAATCAAGATGGCTGGCAAGATATTTATATTTGTGTAGGTGGTCTATCAACTGCACCTGAAAAGCGAAAAAATTTACTCTATATTAATCAGCAAGACAACACCTTTAAAGAATCGGCGGAAGCTTATGGTTTGGCAGATGTGGGATATAGTATCAATGCTGGATTTTTTGATTATGATCGAGATGGCGATTTAGATATGTATTTATTGACCACGGAATTAGATCCATATTGCTGGACAGAATTTCGGCCGAGAAGAGTCAATGGAGAAGCACCGAATACTGATAGATTATACCGAAATGAAGGAAACAATACCTTTACCAACGTATCTAAAGAAGCAGGTATTTTATACGAGGGCTATGGTTTAGGACTAGGTTTTTTTGATGTTAATGAAGATGGTTGGACAGATATTTATGTCGGTAATGATTTTTTAAGTACCGATGTGATTTATGTCAACAATCAAGATGGGACATTTACTGATAAAATTCACGATTATATCAACCATTCTAGTCGGAATAGTATGGGGACAGATTTAGCTGATTTTAATAATGATGGGCATACAGATATTATGGTGGTGGACATGTTGCCCAAAGCAAACAAAAGACAAAAGTCTATGTTTGGCTTTTTTAATTATGATAAATTCAAATTAGGATTAGATAGGAATTATCAGGCTCAATATGCTAGAAATACCCTGCAAATGAATAATGGAAATGGGTCTTTTAGTGAGGTGGGACAATTAGCAGGTATCGATCAAACGGATTGGAGTTGGACTACTTTATTCGCCGATTTTGATAATGATGGTTGGCAAGATTTGATGATTACTAATGGTTATCGACAAGATATTACCAATATGGATTTTGCGACCTATAGTCGGCAAATTTCAAGCTCTCCAATTGGTTCAGAGAAAGCCAAAGAAGAACAGATGTTAGCCAAACTCAAAGCACTAAATGAAATAAAGGAACACAATTTTTTATATAAAAATACTGGGACATTTCCTTTTGAAGACGTGTCTGAAAAATGGGGATTTGATTTGCCAAGTTACTCGAATGGTGCCGCTTATGCAGACTTTGATAATGATGGAGATTTGGATTTAATCATCAATAATATTGATGCACCTGCCTTTTTGTACGAAAATACCTTATACTCAAAAAGCCAAAAAGATACTACAGCAAATTATTTAAGAATTAATTTAATAGGAGATGAAAAATCAGGTATTGGGGCAAAAATAATGCTAAAAAATGGAGCGACTACTCAATATCGTTATGTCAATCCATATCGAGGATACCTTTCCACAATCGAAAATATTATACACTTCGGATTAGGTGAAAATGTTCAGGTCGAAGAATTAACCGTTACTTGGTCAAACGGAAAAGTCCAAAAAATGACCAATATACCAAGCAACCAAAAATTAACTATTGATTTTAATAATGCTCAATTTGCTGAACCAATAAGTCCAGCAACTCATAAGCATCTTATTACAGAAGTCAGCAAAGCGTTAACTATTGCTTATAAGCATCAGGAAAATGATTTTGCTGATTTCAAAGTACAACCTATTTTACCGCATAAACACTCGCAAAACGGCCCAGGTATTGCTGTTGGCGATGTAAATGGTGACGGCTTGGAAGATTTTTATGTGGGTGGTTCAGCTGATTATAAAGGTGGTTTATTTTTTCAAAATCACGACGGTTCTTTTTACAAAACAACCCACCAAATAGATTCGACTTCTGAAGATATGGGAAGCCTATTCTTTGATGCTGATACTGATGGCGATTTAGATTTATATATTGTCAATGGCGGAAGCACCCAAAAAGACAATAATCCACTATATCCAGACCATTTTTATAGTAATGATGGGAAAGGAAATTTTACCTATGTTCCTTCAGCCATTCCAACCATAACGGCTAGTGGTTCTACGGTTATTGCTGCCGATTACGATAAAGATGGGGATTTGGATTTATTCATAGGCGGCCGTGTAAGTCCAGGGAAATATCCCTTAGCTCCCAGAAGTTATTTGTTGGAAAATGTGTCTAAAAATGGCAATATCCAATTTAAAGATAGTACACCCAAAAGCTTATCAGAAATAGGCATGATAACAGATGCTTTATGGACGGATTATAATAATGACGGTTGGCAAGATCTTTTATTAGTTGGTGAATTTATGCCGATTACGTTTTTCTTAAATGAAAGCGGTACTATTCAGCATTCATCGTTCATCATTCATCGTTCAAAGGGTTGGTGGAATAGCATCAATGCAGCCGACTTTGATAATGATGGGGATACCGATTATGTACTTGGGAATTTAGGTTTAAATGCCCGCTATAAAGATGTTTCCATAGATGAACCACTTTGTGTCTATGCCAAAGACTTTGATAAAAATGGTCGAATTGACCCCGTGATTTGTTATTACATCGAAGGCAAAAATTACATTGCTGCTTCTAGAGATATGTTGATTAAGCAAATCAATTCCATGCGGGTGCGTTTCAAAACGTATGGTGAATATGGTGGGACTACTTTTGACCGTTCTTTCACGAAAGCAGAATTATCAGATGCATTGGTATTAAAAGCAGAAACATTTGCCAATAGTTATCTAGAAAATAAAGGAAATGGTGATTTTGAATTGAGGGCTTTACCAATGGAAGCCCAAGTAGCCCCTGTATTTGGGATGCTCAATGAAGATGTTAATAATGACGGCAACTTAGATATGTTGATGGTCGGAAACTCTTATGCTACCGAAACGGCTTTAGGGCAATATGATGCAGCTAAGGGTATTCTTTTACAGGGAGATGGGAAAGGTGATTTTGAAAATATTCCAGTTGATAAAAGTGGATTTTTTGCAGACGGAGATGCTAAAGGAATTGCGAAGATTAGAACCAAAGATGGTCAAGTCAAATATATCGTTAGCCGAAATAAGGCAGACCTTAAAGTATTTGCCAAAAATAATCAAGATGACCAATTTTTGCCTATCAAATTTTCAGATAATCATGCGATTATCGAATTAGCCAATGGCCAAAAGCGAAAAGTCGAATTTTATTATGGCAATACCTATTTGTCCCAATCGACTAGAACCTTACAAGTGCCGAAAGGTGCTATTTCTGTAACCGTTTTTGATAATAATGGAAATAGTAGAGAGATTCTATAATGAGGAAAACATTTAGACATATCATCTCAACCGTTAAAAAAATAGGATCTTTGACAATTTTTGCAAAAGCTAAATGGTTGGTTGACTTCAGTCAACTTAAAGGTATAAAATATAAAGATAATTACGGGTTGACTGAAGTCAACCAACCGAAAGAAATGCAAAAATTGTCAAAGAACCAAAAGATATTTCAAGCATCCAGACTTGGAATCAATAGCTTGTCGTTTCCAGACGACTGTAAAAGGATAATTAATCCCATAGTGTACGCTTTAATTCTCTTAATAACCTGCTTCAACTGCCAAAACCAACCAAAAACACCCTCATTATTCAAACTCTTAACCCCAAACCAAACGAATATCCATTTTGAAAATACCATCATAGAAACGGACTCCTTTAATATGTACGAATTCATGAACATCTACACAGGTGGAGGGGTGGCAATAGGCGATATAAATAATGATGGATTAGAAGATATTTTTTTTAGTGGAAATAATGTACCAAGCAAATTATACCTAAATAAAGGGAATTTAGCATTTGAGGACATTACGGATCAAGCAGGGATTACCACCAATCGCTGGTGTGCTGGTGTCTCAATGGTAGACCTTAATCAAGATGGCTGGTTAGACCTATATATAAGTGTTTCAGGAAGCGGAACTGCTGAACAAAAACAGAATTTATTATACATCAACCAACAGAATAATACCTTTAAAGAACAGGCGAACGCTTATGGCTTGGCGGATGATAGCCAGAATATGCACGCTAGTTTTTTTGATTATGATGGAGATAATGATTTAGATGTATTTATGATTGTGAATCCCGTTGATTATTCGATGTCAAATGTCAATAATATCAAAGAAAGAGCCTTAAATGGAGAAGCGTTGAGTACTGATAAATTATATCGAAATGAAGGGAATGGAAAGTTTACCGATGTTTCTAAAGCAGCAGGTATTTTGGTGGAAGGCTATAGTTTGGGATTAGCCACAGCAGATATTAATCAAGATGGATGGACAGATATTTATGTCTCAAATGATTTTTTGACCAATGATATTTTATATATCAACAACGGAGATGGAACTTTCACCAATCAAGCAGCTGAATATCTAAATCATACCAGTTTTGCAGGAATGGGCTCTGATATTAGTGATGTAAACAACGATGGCTTATTGGATATTATGGTGGTAGACATGTTGCCAGAAGATAATTATCGTCGAAAAATGATTATTCCAGGCTCAAGTTATGATCGTTTCCAATTGACTTTGGATATGGGCTATGAGCCACAATATACTCGGAACACCTTGCAATTAAATAATGGCGATGGCACTTTTAGTGAAGTAGGACAACTAGCAGGAATTGACCAAACCGATTGGAGTTGGAGTACTTTGTTTGCTGATTTTGATAATGACGGCGATAAGGATTTAGTGGTCACAAATGGTTTTTTAAGAGATGTGGGTAACCTAGATTATATTAGTTATCAAAGAAAAAATAATACACCATTTGGGTCAAAAAAAGACCAATATGCCAATCGTTTGAAGGAGATTCAAAATTTGGGAGAGGTCAAGTTGCCTAACTATATTTTTGAAAATAAGGGCAATTTAACCTTTCAGAAAAGAACAAATGATTGGGGCTTAGAAAAACCTGCTAGTTCCAATGGTGCTGCTTTTGCGGATTTAGATCAAGATGGAGATTTGGATTTAGTGATTAATAATGTCAATGACAAAGCTTTTATTTATGAAAATCAAAGCAATCAAATTCAAGCTAATAATTATTTAAAAATACAATTTAAAGGAACAACAGGCAATAAGAATGGGATTGGTACAAAAGTGACGATTTTTACCAATGGACAAAAACAATTTGCGCAACAATCCTTATATCGTGGATATGAATCAACCGTTAGTTCGGAAATGCATTTTGGTCTGGGGCAGCAAGATAAGATAGATGCTCTGAAAGTAGTTTGGGCAGATGGTAAAACAGAGGTACTAAAAAACATTATTGTTAATCAGACGATTGTTTTAGATTATTTGAATGCAAAGTTAATGGAGGAGCAGTCAATCAATAATATCAAACCTTTTACAGCAATTGCAAAAGAAAAAGGCTTAAATTATACCCACCAAGAAAACGATTTTGTAGACTTTAAAGTACAACCATTAATTCCGCATAAACATTCTCAAAATGGCCCCGGTATAGTAGTTGGAGATATTAATGGAGATGGTTTAGAAGATTGTTATATCGGTGGTTCAGCGGATTATCATGGGCAGTTTTTTATGCAAGAGACAGATGGAACTTTTAAAAAGTCAAGCCAAAAATTAGATTCCATCTATGAAGATATGGGAAACTTATTTTTTGATGCAGATAATGATGGAGATTTGGATTTATATGTAGTGAGTGGCGGAAGTAGTTCTCCCCCTAAATTTAAGAAATACCAAGACCGTTTGTATATAAATGACGGAAAAGGGAATTTTCAATTGAATACAACTGCACTACCTGAATCTAATGCAAGTGGCGCAACTGTCATTGGTGCCGATTATGATCATGATGGAGATATTGACCTCTTTGTAGGAGGCAGGGTCGTTCCAGGTAATTATCCGATGTCCCCAAAGAGCTTTTTATTAAGAAATGATAGCAAAGATGGACAAGCTAAATTTACGGATATTACCCCCGAAAAATTGTCAAAAATAGGCATGGTCACCTCTGCTTTATGGACAGATTATGATAATGATGGCTGGCAAGACCTAATGCTAGTAGGAGAATTTATGCCGATTACCTTTTTCAAAAATGAGGGTGGAAAAATTCAAAATTCAAAATTCGTTATTCAAAATTCATCAGGTTGGTGGAATAGCCTTACCGCAGGGGATTTTGACCGTGACGGAGATACAGATTATTTAGTAGGTAACTTAGGCTTAAATTCTAGGTATAAAACATCTCCAGAAGAACCGCTATGTGTGTACGCCAATGATTTTGATAAAAATGGTCGCATTGACCCGATTCTTTGTCAATATAACCTCGGCGAAAATTTTGTAACCCATCCTCGTAGCCAATTAATTTCGCAGATAAATGCGATGCGGATTCGATTCAAGACTCATGAAGACTATGCGACTAGACCTTTTGACAAATCATTTTTGAAAAAAGAAATTGAAGCCGCGACTGTTTTCAAAACCGAGACTTTTGCAAGCGCTTATCTAGAAAATAAAGGAGACGGAAGTTTTGAATTAAGCAATTTGCCAATTGCTGCACAAGTAGCACCAATTTTTGGAATGCTTACAACGGATTATAATCAAGATGGAAATTTGGATGTTTTAATGGTTGGAAATTTCTATGCAACCGAAACTTCCATTGGAAATTATGATGCGCTTAAAGGATTGATTTTGGAAGGTAGGGGAAATGGAACATTTAATCCCATTTCTGCAACCGAAAGTGGATTTTTTGTAGATAAAGATGCTAAAGGATTAGCTAAATTGGTAGATAGAGATGGACAGGTCTTATTTTTGGTGAGTACCAATCAAGCGGAGTTGTCTGTTTTTCAAGCGACAAATAAGGAGACTCAGCGAATAATTCCATTAAAAAAAGAAGATAACTTTGCTATTTTAGAATATGCAGATGGAAAACAAGCCAAGGAAGAATTTTATTATGGACATACTTATTTGTCCCAATCATCTAGAACATTAATATGGTCGGAAGAGCTTAGAAGTGTAACTATTTTTGGGAGGAATGGGGAAAGTAGAAAGATAAAAGGATAAATTTTTTATGCTGAATTTTAAAAACTATACCAACCTTGCTTCTTTGCGCCTCTGTGTTCAAAGAGTTAGTGTAATTTTTGTAGTCGCTATATTATTTGGCAATTGCCAAAATGAACGGCTGAATACAGAAAAGCTAGATGCTGCAACACAATATCAACTAGTAGATTGGAATAAAAAACTGACCAATATAGTCGTAGCAGACATATTTACGCCCCCTGTTTGCAGTCGAATTTACGTTTATTCCAACATCGCTGCCTATGAAGTGTTGGCAACAGGAGATGAAAACTATAAAAGCTTCGCAGGACAATTAAAAGAACTAACACCGATTCCACAACCGATCGAAGGAAAAGAAGTTTATTTGCCCTTAGCTAGTGGAGTCGCATTTGCCAAAGTAGGTAAAAGTTTAGTCTATGACCAAGACAAAATGGAAGAAGAGTTATCGACTTATTTAAAAGAAATAGAAAGTTTAGGTATTTATAAATCCACTTTTACGAATTCTATTGCCTATGGCGAAAAGGTAGCGGAACATATTCTAACTTGGGCAGGAAAAGATGGTTATTTGGAACGCTCCGCTTTACCTCAGTATATTTTGCAAGAAGAACCGGGGAAATGGAAACCAACTCCCCCAGATTATATGCCAGCGATTGAACCTCATTGGAATACTTTACGTACCTTTATTATAAATAAATCATCCCAATTTCCTCCTACCAAACCAACCCCTTTTAATACCCAAAAGAATTCTCAATTTTACGAAGAGACAATGGAAGTATATGAGGCGGTTAATAATTTAAACGAAGAACGCTTAGAAATTGCCAAATTTTGGGACTGTAATCCTAATGTTTCTCACACCAAAGGACATCTTATGTTTTTTGACCAAAAGATTTCCCCTGGCGGGCATTGGGTATCTATTGCAGGAATTGCTATTAAAAAACAACAAATAGATTTAACAAAATCCGCTCAAATAATGGCGATGACTACCATTACCCTAGCCGATGCTTTTATTAGTTGTTGGGATGAGAAATATAGAAGTAGTTTGGTTCGACCAGAAACCTATATCAATGAGCATATAGATCCTAAATGGAAACCTGTACTGCAAACACCTCCTTTTCCAGAATACACCAGCGGACATAGCGTCATTTCTTCCGCAGCCGCAGTAATGTTAACGGAGTTAATGGGAGATAATGTTGCTTTTCAAGATTCTACCGAAGTACAATGGGGCTTGCCTGTTAGAAATTTTGCTTCCTTTTATGAGGCGGCAGATGAAGCAGCAATTAGTCGATTATATGGAGGTATTCATTATATGCCAGCTATTGAAAATGGGGTTTCTCAGGGGAAGATTATTGGTAATTATATAGTAGGAGAATTAAAGGAATATTTTTGAGGTTTTTAGGAGTAGTTGTCGGTTATCAGTTATCTAGTTACGAATCTAACTGACTACCGACAACCCTTCTAAACTGATAGGAATTTAATTCTAGAACCACTAGTTGTTAGTTGTTCTATGGTATTTTAAACTTGATAGAATAGACCTAAACTTTAAATATTAAAATTAAAAATGAAGCTACTAGACCGAACGATAGTTATTAGTGATAAACCCCAAATTATGGGGGATACCGGCCTTTTTTACAGTAGTTTAACCTGTGTGTCCAACGAAGAGGAGGTAGCAGTTTATGAGTTGGAATTAAAAAGTAAAGTACCTGCTGAATTGCCCAAGGATCTGAGCATCCAATGGAAAACACCTTCTATTAATATAAAAGGAGAATGGAATACAGGAGCTTTATATGATAAGAGAATTCGAGCCGATTGGATGCTATCAAGTGTGGTGTCTAGAATATCTGTGAATGCACCAATTATTTCCCTCTTTGGACAAGAAGATGAAAATGTTATGTCTTTTGCCTGTTCAGATGTCATGAACACGATAGAATTGGAAGGTGCATTCAGAGAAGAGGACAATTTTGTGTATTGTCAATTGCGCTTTTTTACAGAAAAAATGCCATTGACGACTCATTACAAAACAAAAATTAGGGTAGATCGAAGAGCGATACATTTTAGTGAATCCATCGAAGATATTGGCAAATGGTGGGCCTCTTTTGAAGAATTAAAACCAGCAATCGTTCCAAAAGCGGCTAGTTACCCAGTCTATTCAACTTGGTACGCATACCACCAAAATTTTGAGCCTAAACAATTATTAGAAGAATGCCAATTATCTGCAAAGTTAGGCTATCAAGCGATTATAGTAGATGATGGGTGGCAGACCTTAGATGGGGGAAGAGGCTATGATTATACTGGCGATTGGGAACCAGATAGAATTCCAAAAACACGAGAATTTGTAAAAAATGTCCATGAGTTGGGTATGAAATGTATGTTCTGGTATTCTGTGCCTTTCTGTGGCAAAAAATCAAATGCTTATCAGCGATTTAGAGGAAAATTCTTGACAGAAAAACATCCTTGGGCCCCTGTTTTTGACCCACGATACCCAGAAGTTAGGGCCTACTTAATAGGTAAATATAAAAATGCCTTATTAGACTGGAATTTAGATGGATTTAAACTGGATTTTATAGATGATTTCAAGACTTATCCTGAAACAAATTTAACTAAAGCAGATGGTCGAGATTACGCCTCTGTTGATGCAGGGGTTGATCGTTTGTTATCTGATGTGATGACCGAACTAAGGAAGATAAAACCTGATATATTGATAGAGTTTAGACAAAAATACATTGGCCCTGCAATGCGTAAATATGGCAATATGTTTCGAGCCTTTGATTGTCCGAATGATGGAGTAGGAAATCGAATCCGTACGACTGATGTTAAGTTGATTTGTGGAGATACGAGCGTTCATTCTGATATGATGACTTGGCATGCGGATGAACGAGTAGAAATGGCAGCCCTACAATTTGCGAGTGTACTTTTTTCGGTGCCTCAAATTTCTGTCAGGCTAAAAGTGGTACCCTCTGAACATATAGATATGATTGCCTTTTACACGAATTATTGGCAACAAAACAAAGATATTTTATTAAAAGGAGACTTTCTGCCTTATTCTCCATTAGCCAACTATCCTATTTTAAGTGCTGCCAAGGGCGATAAAATCATCTATGGGGTTTACGAAAACGTTTTTGTAGAAGCAGATGGAGCTTATGACGAAATTCATTTCATCAATGGTAAAATAAATGAACAAGTTGCTTTTGAATTTGACCAAGACTATGGAAAATGTACGGTGAAAATATATGATTGTATGGGGAATATTGATTATGAAGATACTTTAGCATTTGAGGAGGGCTTGCATGCTTTGGAAGTGCCTGCTTGTGGGATTCTACAGCTAAAACGGAAGGTTTAACATTAGTGACTCCATAAATATCGGAATTATTATTTTTTCATTACTTAAATCAAAATATGGATTGGTAATAATTATTATCTGAAGAGTCAACTAAAAAAGCCCAACTAATTTAATAGTTGAGCTAAAAAACCCCAAAAAACCAAATCTTTATGAGAAGTTGATTCCTTTCAAATTTAAATACAACCTTAAGACGAGAAGGAATTTGCCAAGTCACATTTCTGCAAAATAATTTATAAAAAAAAGACGATGGGCTTAATGGAATCATTTTTAAAAACTTGTAATTATTTGATAAACAGCGATTTATAACTTGATGTGCTGGATGTTTAAATTCTGCTAAATCGTATCATATTCCTTTTGTTAAAACTATTCCATGAAAGTTCTAGTATTTAACAAGTCTGGCAAAATCATCTACAAAAACTTCCTTGACCCAATTATTGAAGATGACCGAAACCTGATTATCCAAATCAAAAAATGTAGAATATGAGGTTCGGATTTACAACCCTATCATAGGGAACTTGTTTTTCACTCGTTACTTATGCTACAAACTAACTCCTTCCACCACCAAAATAAAAGGGTCAAATACCTGTGAAATATATACCTTATTATTGATGTAAAGGGCGGTAGAAGCGGCACTTATCAAATCTCCGTTATTTTGAAAAGTATTATTGGCTTTTAAAGTCATGGGATCAATCGCAAAAACTTGTATGGGTGATTTTTGGTCACTATTTTCTGAATGTGCCAAAAAATCAAGTGGGCAAGGATGTGCCGCAACCCATAATCGACCGTCATCATCTAGCATCAAATTATCACCTATAGTAATTTTTTGACCATGCTGTAAGGTGGATTGTTTGGAGTCGG
The DNA here is from genome assembly GCA_964644655.1 of uncultured Saprospiraceae bacterium. Taxonomy (GTDB): domain Bacteria; phylum Bacteroidota; class Bacteroidia; order Chitinophagales; family Saprospiraceae; genus JAFMDF01. The sequence goes on from CAZXYA010000006.1 coordinate 19,648, forward strand.
TATTTATTTTTCCTTCCGTTATATCGAACTTTAATACTTCATGACAGGCACCATTAGCAAGATATAATAAATCTTTAGTTTCATCCACCCAAATTCCATTAGGATAACAAAAGTCTTTTGCCGCAATCTGCCAATTACCCTGCCCATCATAGTGAACAATACTCCCATTTTTAACCCCTAATATGGCTTTTGTGCCTTCATTTGGGTCCATATTGGGCACATAATTGGTGGCATAAAAGCTTCCGTCCGATAAAACATCTAAATCATTGGGAACACTCATTAATGGGTTTTCAAAAGTTTGGGATTTATCCAAAATTAAGGTATCGCCTTGAATGACAAAACGAAAAACGGGATGCCGCCAAGAATTGCCTTCTTGATGGTGAGAAATGGCATACAAATAGGTCGTTGAATCAATGGTCACTATATCAATGCCATGCGGATGAATCTCAAAATTGGCAGGTTCTATCTTAAATTCATAGCTTTTATTAGTGGCCAAATCAATACCATAAAAACCTCCTTTTTCACCTTTTTCTGGTCGGCGTTCATCGCAGGAAACAATGATTCTAGGATAACCTAAAGAATGGTCAATCGCCATATCTTCTGGACCGCCACCTACGGTTATTTTCTGCGTTTTTAAATTGGCGGGTGTCGGATATTCACCACACCTAAAAGGAGATACCCCACAGTCACTTAACCATAAATATAAGGCAAAACTAAGGCTTACTAATAATAGCAATGCCAATAAAGATAATAGTACTTTTTTCATTATTAATTGTTTTGATGATTTGTGATTAGTAAGTACTATGAGCAAAATAAGCGAACATCTTTTACACATAGTCACAATAGTATTTTCACAACTTGTCCCACATTTTTATCGAGATAGTGAACATAGTTTTAAGTATCAAATAGTTGATTTTTAGTTCGTAAAACTATGTTTTTCTATGTGTTTTTCACTATATGACTATCCACGATAGTCATCGGGACAAGTTGTGATAAAAACATTAAAAGTTGTTACGATAATTTTGTCCGATTACTTAATTGGCGATTAATTGGGTCGGGAATAACCCTAGCGGATTGTGCTAAAATGAATGACTACTAAAATTTAGCACAAAACAAAATATTTGCACAAGGCTAACTAATCACTAGTCAACTAGTCACCAATCATTACTATTTCAATTCAATAGCCACAAACTTTTGTTCTTCCGAACTCTTATTAGTAATTTGAAAAGGGGTATTGGCTGCATGATAAGAATACCCTCCTTGTTCTGTTTTAAAACTATGTTCAACACCCTTTTCTAGAATACTGGTTAGCCCGTCGGTATATTGAACAAGCACAGCAGGGTATTCCAATTGCAGGAGCTCACTTTGTTGATTTGCAGCTACCTCAAAACGATTTTCTCGGAAATAGGAACTATTGACAGGTCGGCTAGATTTTTCCACATTTTGCACGCCTTTTCCTGTATTAATCATGGCAATTAAATGATAAGTTTCATCATCTGGGATGGTCACTCGATGATATACATTTGGGGTAGAAGTGGTGTATGGTTCCGTCATATCTTGTACTAATCCTGCCCAAGCTAAGTCCATTATTCGACCTTGTTCCCATTCTTTGCCCCAATTCTGTCCTGCGTATTTAGTACCATTTAATAAGACATAAATCGTTGGATGTCGATGAATATGAAATAAACAGGTATCTCCTGCTGGAATGACCACATCCATCACCTTGATATTATCCTTTGAGAAGACCAATTGATGCCTTGGTTCTTCCCACATTTCTAAGCCGCCTTCATATGGGTCTGTCTCTGTGGAAGGTAAACAACTTGAAAATAAGAGAATGGAAAGGAATAAAAAGTATATTGCTTTTTTTGTTAAGTATTTAAATATCATTAGTTTTAAAAATTCCTTGTTAGAGAGCAGGAAATAAATAAACTACAGAACTGGTAGATTATATTTTTCCTGCTCCCTTAAATAAAATTGTCGGATAAAAGTAGTTAATTAGCGTATAGAAATTAAAAAAAATAAATATTTTCTTATGAAATTTATAATTTCGGGAGGCGGTATTTGTGGTTTAACTACCGCCATTGCGCTACATCAAAAAGGATTTGACGTCACGGTTTATGAAGCGACTAAGGAGATTAAAGCAGTTGGTGCAGGTTTAAATCTTAGTAGCAATGCGGTTAGGGCTTTAGCAGCCATAGGTTTAGAAAAGGCAGTTTTAGCTAAATCTAAAGCTCAAATTGGCGGACAATTCTTAACCCCAAAAGGAAAGGTCTTGAACTATACGGACCTTCGTCCTTTAGTGGAACAATTTGGGGTGCCAGGTTTAATTTCTATTCATCGGGCGGACTTACATCAAATATTGTTGGCCGCAATAAAAGACAAAATCCCTTTTTACACCAACAAACGAGGGGAAAGGATAGCGCAAAATGAATCTGGGATAAGGCTACATTTTTCGGATGGAACAAGTGTGGAAGGGGATTATTTATTGGCCTGCGATGGCATTCACTCGGTTATTAGAAAACAACTGTTGCCTAAGATTGCTCCATACTATGCGGGGTATACGATATGGAGAGGATTATTAACGCACGAACCTGGGGAGGTAAATTTAACATTACCCTTTAAAACTTGGGGCAAAAATGGTCAGTTTGGGGCAGTTCCAATGTCGAATAATCGAATTTATTGGTATGCTAGTTTTAAAGGAAAATCAAAAGACCCTAGTTTAAGAGACATTCGGATTTCCGATTTAGCAAAACGTTTTAAGGAGTATCATACTCCTATCCCACAATTATTAGCCTTAACCAAAGAAGCGGATTTATTATTAAATGATGCAGAGGAATTGCCCGATTTGTCCAATTTTGCCTTTGAAAGAGTCTTATTAATGGGCGATGCTGCCCATGCGATGACCCCCAATTTAGGGCAAGGGGCTTGTCAATCCATAGAAGATGCGGTCATTTTAGCCAAATTATTAGCCACCGAATCGACCCCAGAAAAGGCATTTATAGCTTTTGAACAACAACGAATTCCAAGAACCCAAAAAGCAGCCCTTGATTCAAGGAATGTAGGGAAAGCAGCTCATTTGGATAATTCGATTTTAATAACTTTACGAAATTTTTATTTGCGGCGAACTTCCAAAAGTGCTTTTAATAAACAAGTCGCTTTTTTGAATGCTATTGAATTTTAATTAATGTGGAAGATAATAGGATGTCCCATACTAAAGATGCTTTGAAACTATTATTGCTTTTGAATAATTGGAAATATTCTTGAATCCTATTTATCTAATGAACTTGTCGATTTGCTATTTCCTTATAGGTAGCTTCCTGGTTGGGAAGCATCGTTCCCATCATACTATCCTAAAAAGTAAGGTATAATTAATTATGAGGTAGTATTTTTTCTTGCGAACAAAAAATAACAAATCCCTGCAATAAAAAAGGAATCCACAAAATAAGCATGGGTTAATTGGAAATAATCAAGATAAGTAAATAAAGTAATAATTGAACTAAGCCCCCAACTAATCAATGCAGGAAATCCCCAACTTTGTATTTTCCCCAAATCATATTGCTGCTGTTTTAACCAAAAGAAATCTAAAATATAAATTGCCGCAATAGAGGGCGTAAAAACGCCAAGAATATTTAGGAAATCAAATAGATGGTCAGAAAACTGGAATAATGCTAAAATGGTACCTATAACACTTATCACTAAGCACATCGTTCTAAAAGTCCAAGTGGTTTGAATAGTCGAAAACGTCAAGACAGTTGAGTATAAATTGGTGGCATTGGTCACCCAAGTGGACACAAACAAAAGGATAAAAGTAGGCAAGACTAAACTAAGCGATTTCATGATTAAAATAATATCTACTTCGCCTGTTTTAATCGCTGTAATAGCAGCAATGATTAAGACGACAGGTGTTCCAATGACTAGTCCTAAAATAGAAATTAAACTTTGCTTGTCGCTATAAATAAACCTCGAAAAATCTGCCATCAAAACAGGTAGTAGAATAGAAGACCCCACTAATACTGAAGTAGCATCAAATAGACTAATACTGCGTTCTTGGGGTTCATACTCCTAAAGTTTTTGAATTTGGGTCGGGATTCCAACAGGGATAAGGACCAATTGGGGTAACTTTTGCTTCGGTCGATAAAAAGCTATTGGTAATTGCATTTACTAAATCATTTCTTTCACTTTCGATAAAACTTCGGGCATGGCAACTAATTTTATATTGCCCATTTCCGATGGTTATTTTGGCTAGGTTATTAGAACTTTGTACCAAATTATTCATGGAAGGGGTCATTCTGTAAATTCCATTTGGGCAATTATACAAACTTGCCATCAATGATTTTTGGAGCGAGTTGGATAGCGTATATATTTCTTTTACTGCTCCTGGGTTTATAGCGGATTGGATATTGAAAATCGCTTAATTAGTGGGGAGGTTCGGGTGGTTTACGAAAGTTTGAGTGATTAATTTACCCTTCTGCCGCTTGTAAAATATTACTATGTTCTAACGTTCTAAAATCTACAGGTGTAACCGAGGAAACACCCATTTCTTGCATGTGAACGCCATAAATCACATCGACCGCTGCCATTGTTTGTTTATTATGCGTGACAACAATAAATTGAGAACGTTCTGCAAATTTTTTGATAATATTATTAAATTTTTCAATATTAGCATCATCCAATGGGGCATCGACCTCATCAAAAATACAGAAGGGGGCAGGTTTTAATAGATATAGGGCGAAAAGTAAAGCGGTAGCCGTTAACGTTTTCTCTCCACCTGATAACTGGCTAATGGATTGTGGTCGCTTGCCTTTTGGTTTTGCCGTAATTTTAATACGGGATTCTAATGGATTTTCAGGGTCTTCCAATACTAAATCACAAATATCATCTTTCGTGAATAAACTTTGAAAAACTTCAATGAAAGCTGTTCTTACCTTCTCGAAGGCTTCTAGGAACTGTCCCGTAGCCGTAGTTTCAATTTCTTTTATCGTCTCAATTAATGAGTCTTTGGCTGCTATCACATCATCTCTTTGTTGGGTAATCGTATCATAGCGTTCCTTAATTTCATTATACGCCTCAACTGCCATTGGATTAATTTCCCCATAATTATCCAAGCGTCTTTTAAGTTTATCTACTTTTTCTTGTAATTCGACCCGCTTGATGCCTTCTTTTGGTTCCATTTTAATCACTTCATTGATAGAAATCTGGAACTCTAATTTTAAGCGTTCTCCAATAGCAGAAAGACTTAGTTTTATATCGTTAAATTTATCCTTTAATTGATTGATTAAACTCTGAGTATCTAAATATTTTCGATTAGACTTTCGCAAATTATCCTCCATTTCAGTAATATAGCCTCTCGCTTTAAAATAAGCTTGTTCGGCGCTGCCTAATGTTTTCGATCGTTCTTTTTTGATTTCATAAGCATCCAATAATTTAGCATCTAAGGTTTTCATTTGTTTTAATAATTCCGATATTTCTCCATCAGAACTATTAATCGTCACTAAGTCATTTTCTAATTTCTCTTTTAATTCCTGCAATTGTTTTTCTCTAAAGGTCAACTCTTGTTGGATCGTATTGACCATATTTTGTTGCTTGATAAAAGCAATATTCTTTTCGTTGAAAGCGTGATTGGCCACACTCATTTTATTGGCTACCTCTTTAAAGGAATCATCGGTATTAGCTAGTTTAGATTTGGCCGTCTCGGCTGTTTTTCGTTTTGCAACTAACTGTTCTTCTATCCCTTTATTATCATCCTTTATTTTAGAAATCCGTAATTGATTTTGTTCAATCTTGGTGGTTACCTCACTAGCAAAAGATTCAAAGTTTTCTAATCTCGTCTGGATGGAAACCTTTTGTTGCGAAAGCTGATTGAAGATTTTCTTTTCTGTATTAATGGAAACTTTACTAGAATTTTCTTTTAAGGTTTTTAGATTACTTTTCAATACTAATAGGGTAGAGGTTAGTTTATCTTTTTGCTTGTCTAGCTCTGCGATTGCCTTTTCTAGAATTTCTAAGTTCTTTTTCCGACCAATCTTTTTCCCTTCAAATAAACCGACAGAACCACCAGATAAACTGAATTTTCGCTTAATAAATCCACCGCTTTTACTTAACAAAACAATAGTTGAATCTTCTACTTTTTCTGTCAGTTCTCTTGCTTCTTTTTCTGTTACAAAAACATTAGATAATAAATGACTGACTAAATGCGTATATTTTTCATCAACTTCTACTAATTCTGTAGCCCTTGTAAAGTTGCCAAAAGTAGTCATGGAAGGCGCATAATCTGCGAATGCATCTAATAGGAAAAAATTGGCTTTCCCTTTTTGGGTTCGATTTAATAATTGGACTGCATTTAAAGCCGCTTCCATATTTTCGACTACATAATAGTTTAAGTAAGGATCGAGATAATTTTCAATGGCTACTCTATATGCTTCATTTACATAAATTATATCAGATAATAAGGGAGCTTTTGTTTTCCATTCTTTGTTGTTCTGCAAAAACTTAATGGATTCTGGAAAACCTTCCAAATTATCAACCATACTTTTGGTCAATTTGAATTCGTTTTCTTTTGCATCTAAGGAACGACTAGTACGAGCAATCTTTTCGTTTAATTCCGAAATTTCTTTTTCTGTGCGCTCAATTTCAATTTGTCGCTCCCCTTCTTTTTTCTCTAAATTTTCAATTAAAGTACCTTGCTTTGTTTCTTTTTCTGTTAATTCTTTTAATTGCCCACCTAAGGTATCAATCTCTCCTTGACGGTTCATTATTTCTTGTTGGTCTTGCAGTAATGATTGACCTAAAGATTCCAATTGGTTGGTATTAATCGCTTTATTTTTTTCTAACTCAAAGATGGCACGTTCCATACTTTGCTGCGCCTCCAAATATTGGTCGAGGTCCGTTTTTAGCGTAGAATGATTTTTTTTGATTTTAGCTAATTCTTCTTCTGCTGTTTCTAATAATTCATCTAAATCGGCTTCTTTTCGTTTTTCTTCATTGATTCTAGAACGATAATCTACTACTTCTTCATCTAGTTGGGTAATTCTAGATTTAGTAACATTTATTTGTGTACTTAATTTTGCTTTATTGTCTTTGGTAAAAAGCGAACGTTGTTCCAAAATTCGCTTTTCATTTTCCATTTCTCGAATATTGCCAACAAGTGAATTTAAAGCTTTTTGGCTATCTGATAAATTCTTTTCATAATCTAGATTCTTTCGTTTTTCTTCTTCTATAGTAGCTTCTAATTGCCGATTGTCAATTTCTAATTGTCGAAAACCGTCCATCTCGGAAGTTAATCTAGTCTCAATAGATTTATAATCTTCTTTGTATTCCGCTACTTGAAAAACAGCCAAATCAAGAGCTAATTCCTTATAATCCTTTTTGATGGCATAATATCTTTCTGCTCGTTTGGCTTGCTTTTCTAAAGATTTTAAATTCCCTTCAATTTCAAATAATAAATCTTCAATTCGTTCTAAATCCGCTTCTGTATTTTTTAATTTATTAAGTGTTTCTCGTTTTCGTTTTTTATATTTAGAAATGCCAGCTGCCTGCTCAAACATTCGTCTTCGAGCATTTTCTTTATCACTTAATAAATCATCGACCATATTTAAGGCGATAATCGCATAAGAATTAGAGCCAATTCCAGTATCTAAAAACAGGGAAGTTACGTCTTTTAAACGGCAGGGTACATTATTTAAGCGATACTCACTTTCTCCACTTCTGTACAGCATTCTGGTCACGGTGACCATATTATATTCGGTAGGCAGTAGGTTTTTAGTGTTTTCAAAAGTCAAGGAAACAGATGCCGCTCCACTTGCTTTGCGTTTTTTGGTTCCATTAAAAATAACACTCGTCATTTTATCCAAGCGCAACTCCTTACTCTTTTGCTCCCCTAATACCCAACGGATGGCATCTACAATATTAGATTTACCCGAACCATTTGGACCCACTACGCCAATTACATCTTCATTGAAATGAATCTGGGTATGGTCCGCAAAACTTTTAAATCCTTTTATTTCTAGTGTACGCAATCTCATAACCCACAAAAATAGGGGTTTTATGGATGTTTTTAGCAAACTTGGGTCGGAAGTTTTCCACAAATTAACATTGTGATACAAGCGAAAGAAAAACTTCCCTTATTTTTGTCAGAAAGCTTAATTTGAAAAAAGATACTTACCATACCTTAGCAAGCACTTCTGAAGGAGCATTCAAAGACAGAGGCAGTAAATTTATGGCTTATGCCTTTCCTGTTTTTAAGGAAGCAGATTGGCAAGCTGCTTTATTATCTATTCGAAAATTACATCCAAAAGCAAGGCATTGGTGTTATGCCTATAGACTGGGAATGGATGGTAATAATTTTCGAGCTAACGATGATGGAGAACCCTCTGGAACGGCTGGAAAACCTATTCTAGGTAGAATTGATAGCTTTGGCTTGGTCAATGTATTTGTGGTTGTTGTTCGTTATTTTGGGGGCACCTTGTTAGGTGCTTCTGGGTTGATTAATGCATACAAAGAAGCAACTATAGCGGCTTTGGAAAAAGGAGAAATTGTTGAAAAAGTAGTAGCAGATATTTACCAATTTACTTTCGATTATAGCATTATGAGTGAAGTGATGAATGCCATTAAAAAACAAAAAGTGGAAATGGTTAGTCAAGATTTTGGAAATATAGGAAAGGTGAAAATAGCGATTCGGCAAAGTGAAGTAGCGGAAAAAATGTTGAGAATGAAAGCCATTATTGCAAAAGTGCATTTAGAAATGGTCCCTGATTTAGAGGAAATTGAAGGATTGGAGATTGAATTTGTAGAGACTAGAGGTTAACAAACTCAAACTTAAACAATACTATGAATTAATATTGAAAATAAGTTTCCCTATAGTAAGAATTATTTGTGTTTTAAGTAATAGGGAACGGTTCAAAAATAACTTTACATTTTAAAATTGCAACTTATTGATTGTCAGTAGTGGTTTTAATTTTAATTCATTCCTAGCTATACTACTATACAAAATAGATTTGGACACAGAGTACACGGAGAAGACACAAAGTTCACGAAGTTGTAAAATATAGAAAATTAACTCTTTGTGTACTCTGTGTCTCCTTTGTGCGCTCTGTGTCCTAAAAAATGTATAGTAGACTAATCGCTAAAAATTTTTCTCCGAAGTTCTTTCTTCTCCGAATTTCGTTTTTTGTTGGCTAATCTTCTTTCTTTGATGCCTCTTGGTAATTTTACTTTTTTTCTTACTTTTTTCGGAGTTAAAGCAGTTGACAAAAGATTTACTAGGTGATTTAGGGCTGCTTTTTTATTTTTTTCTGCTGAACGGGATTCTTGATTGACAATGATTAAAAAACCTTCCTTGGATATTCTATTCTTTAGTTTTTCAATAATCTGTGCTTTTTGTTGCTCCTTAAAAAGTTTACTTTCTGCTACTAAAAAATGTAGGGTTGCTTTTGTGGCTACTCGATTGACATTTTGACCACCATTCCCAGAACTGGAACTCATGGTAAACCGCACTTCTTTTGCAAGTAAAATTGGGTTGATATGTAATTGAAAACGATTCATTTATATTTGTGTCGAAATGCTTACTTTATTGATAATTCCTTTTTAAGAACCTATTTTTGTTAAAAAAAGTTCCTCGATTGTTTTTTTGCCTAAAAATAACAACAAAAGATTAAAGTGGTTGTTAAAAACGCAGAAAATAGAATGTCAAAAATATGAAAAAAAAGCGAGTTATAGTTTGGTTTAGACAAGACTTGCGCTTACATGACAACGAAGCCTTAGCCGATGCTTTGCGAACTAGTGAGGAGGTAATTCCAGTCTATGTTTTTGATGAACGAGTTTTTCAAGGGCAAACAAAATACGGCTTCCCTAAAGCGGGCGCTCATCGGACGAAATTTATTATAGAAAGTATAACAGATTTAAGAAACTCCCTTAAGGCGATTGGTAGTAATTTAATTGTACGAATTGGCAAACCAGAAGCGGTGCTTTTTGACCTTGCTCAAGAGGTAAAAAGTGCATGGATCTTTTGCAATCGAGAAAGAACTCAAGAAGAAGTTAATGTTCAAGATACATTAGAAAAAAGATTATGGGAAATTGGTCAAGAATTGCGTTATTCTAGAGGTAAAATGCTCTATTATACAGCTGATTTACCCTTTCCTGTGACCCATACTCCTGATATATTTACCCATTTTAGAAAAGAAGTAGAAAAATATATACAAGTTAGAACCCCTTTACTGGCTCCATCTAAAGGAGATTTTCAACCTTTAAGTATCCGCTTAGAAGAAGGGACTATTCCTACCTCGAATACTTTTGGACAAAGTGAATTACCCGCAGATAATCGGGCAGTTTTACCCTTTAAAGGAGGAGAAACTGCTGGTTTGGAAAGATTGCGGTATTACCTTTGGGAAACGGATGCGGTTAAAAATTATAAAGAAACAAGAAATGGATTAATTGGTAGTGACTATTCTTCCAAATTCTCCCCTTGGTTGACACATGGTTGTTTATCCCCAAAAAAGATTTATCAGGAATTAAAACGATATGAAGAAGAACGAACCAAAAATAAATCTACTTATTGGTTGTTTTTTGAGTTATTATGGCGAGACTTTTTCCGATTGATGGGAAAGAAACATGGAAATGCCATTTTTCAAAAAGGAGGGACTATTCGCAGTATCAATGAGGAGGGGAAAGACGATGAACAGTTATTTCACGTCTGGATGGAGGGTAGGACCGGAATCCCTTTTATAGATGCAAATATGCGAGAATTGGCACTTACTGGATTTATGTCTAATCGAGGTAGGCAAAATGTAGCCAGTTTTTTAATCAAAGATTTGCAGGTCAATTGGCAAATGGGAGCTGATTATTTTGAATCCACTTTGATTGATTATGATCCTTGTAGCAATTGGGGAAATTGGAATTACTTAGCAGGCGTTGGAAGCGACCCTAGAGAAAATCGCTATTTTAATATCTTAAAACAAGCAAAACGATATGATGTAAAAGGAGCGTATGTGAAAATTTGGTGCCCCGAATTAACGCATATTCCACCAGATAAAATTCACCAACCTGATACTTTAACCCCTAAAGAAGAGGCCCAGTACCAATGTAAATTAGGGGTTGATTATCCTAGAGCTATGGTCAAAACTACGAAATGGGTGTAGTTTTTTTGATTAGAAAGTAGATTCGGATTAAATAATCCTATCCTATGATTTATTAATGTCCGTATCATTACTTTTAGCTTAACAATAATAATACTTTGTACAATTTTTGAAATTATTCGACTAAAATCGGCTAAATTACTTTGACCTATCCCTAAAATAGCCTAATTTGCAGAAGCGATGCAAAATTAAAAATCCTATCACACCCTTCCCCCCCTTACAATTTAAATTTTGTACTTAGACTTCCCCCCTTTTCTTAGGAGATAAAACAGACACTTTAGATGAACAAACAACACTTAACTATACGCATTAGCTTATGCTTTTTCGTATTCCTTACAACTATCCTTCCACTTACTGCTCAGTTAGAATTATCTGTAAATAGAGCTGATGCTATTTATGGAGTTGGAGAAACTGCTTTCTTTCAAGCAAAGGCCACTTTTTCTTCTCCAGCTACTTACGAAATTATTTATGATGAACAATCTCCTGTAGTAGAAACAGGTACGGTAAACCTCATTGCTGGACAAAACGTTTCCATTCCTTATAGATTAGATGAACCAGGCTTAGTTATTTGTCGAGTCAACCTCAATAATGTCGTAAGAGAAGCATCGGCGGTATTTGCTCCTTTAGAAATTAGCCCACTAGAAGAGGAACCTAGTGATTTTGATGCCTTCTGGGCGACTCAAAAAAACCTAAAAAATAACTTGCCAATGGACATGCAGATGTCCTATCATAATGAAAGTTCTTACCAAACAACTTATACCTTTTCCATCGCTAATATAGAAGGAAGAAGAACCTATGGTTATATATCCATTCCTAAGGGGAATGGTCCTTTTCCAGCTTCTATTACGCTACCACCTTTTGGATCATCGCATGCGGTAGTTGGGGCAGACACCGAGAGCGCAGAAAAAGGAGGAATGATTGCAGTTTCTATAAGTATCCATAACCGCCCAGTAAATCAAGATGACCCGAATGCCTATCAACCAGATGATAATACGGATAGAGATAGATTTTATTATAGATATGGCTTGATTGGCGCCATGCACGTAATTGATTATTTAGAAACTAGATCTGATTTTGATGGAAATGTGTGTGCGATGGGGGTTAGTCAAGGGGGAGGATTATCCATTCTTCTAGCGGGCATAGATGATAGAATTAGTTTATTGATTAATTCTAATCCTGCAATGGGACAGCATATAGGATATAGCTATGATAGAGCTAGTGGATTTCCGTATTATTTATCGATGATAGATGCGGCAAATCAAGGAAATACAGCATTATTTAATACAGCAGCAAATGCGACCAAATATTATGATGCTATGTTTCATGCTCGACGATTTAAAGGGGCTTCTTTTTCCTTGACAGGGATGAAAGATTTAGTGGTCCCCTCTGCGACTGCCTTAGTGTCTCATAATCAATTGCCCGGTTCAAAAGTGTTGATGATTTCTAGGGATGGGGGGCATGATCACCCAAATGAATATTGGAATGGCCGTTTTGAATTTATGCGTCGCCATTTTGCGGGTTCGAACAATCCGCCTTTCCGGTTTGGAAGTACAAATAAAGGATTTTTAGCAGATGCAGGCAATAATCAAACTGTTGGTACTTCAGCTAATTTAAACGGAGAAGTATTTTACGATAATGATCAACTGAATAATTTATCTGTTTTTTGGCGAAAAGTAAGTGGACCCGGAAATGTTAGTTTTTCTAATGCCAATGGCTATAATACCACCGCTAATTTTAGTTCTAACGGAACCTATGTACTTCAATTTGTAGGGCGAGATGATCGAAAACTGGCAAATGAAGGGAAGATATATTATATTTCAGATGAGGTAACTATCACGGCTACAGGCGGAGGCAATCCTACTTTTACGCTAGATGTATCTTGTCCTGCTAATCAATCAATAGAACTTGCCCAAGGGCAATCACAAACCAATGTTTTTTGGAATGAACCTGCCGCTACTTCTAATTGTGGAGGAGGAGCGAGTTTTTTCCAATTATCAGGTCCAGCTAATGGAAGCGCTTTTTTTGAAGGCAATTATACTATTTCTTATAGAGCAATAGATAACTGTGGGAACTCCGAAGATTGTAGTTTTACGATTAATGTGACGCAAGCACAAACTCAATCCTCTGCAATTGATTTATCTTGTCCGTCAGATATTATCGTCGATGCAGCTGCAGGAGATAATGAGGTTACGGTTAGTTGGGCGAGCCCAATAGCATCTACGACTTGTAACACAGGTGGAAGTGGAAGTACAGGAGGTAGCGATTGTGCGTCTACTTTTATAAGTGGTTATGCTTATATGGGGACTTTTGATAATAGCCAATTCTATTTATCTAATAATAATGCGAATTGGACAGATGCTAAAGCTGCCGCAGAAAATGAAGGCGGTAGATTAGCTATTATCAATGATGCCGCAGAAAATGATTTCATCCAACAGAATATTAATAATGAAATTGTGTTTATTGGCCTAAGTGATGTAGAACAGGAAGGGAATTTACGTTGGGTAGATGGAAGTCCAGTAGGGTATAGTAAGTATGTTAGTGGTTTAAATAATAACAATGATAATGATTTTGTTACCGTCTATCCTTGGAATGGGGAATGGGATTTAAATAATCAATTTGTTACTAAAAAATATGTCCTAGAGATACCCTGTAGCAATGGTGGAGGTAGTGACGATAGTGAGGTGACGATTAATCAAACGAGTGGGACTATTAATGGCGGTAATTTCTCTGTAGGCACTACGACAGTAAGCTATACGGCAACGGATAATTGTGGGAATAGCGAAACTTGTAGTTTTAATGTCATTGTGAATGGATCTGCGGCAAGTTTGAGTATAAATTGTCCAGCAGATATAAATGTTCAAATTCCTGCTGGTCAGACTTCTATTCCTGTTAGTTGGAACGCTGCAACGGCAACTTCTAATTGTAATGGAGGCGCAACTGCTACTAAGGTAAATGGTGCAAATAGTGGCGATCAGTTTGAGTCAGGGAATTATACCATTACGTACCAAGCCAGCGATAATTGTGGCAATCAAGAAGTTTGTTCTTTTACTATAAATGTAACGAATACCCCCACGGATTTAAGTATAAATTGTCCAGCAGATAGAGCCTTTCAAATTCCTGCTGGACAAACTCAAATGCAAGTGAATTGGAATCTACCAACAGCATCTTCTAATTGCCCAAATGGTACTACGGTTAATCAAATTGGTGGTCCTGGTAATTTTGCTCAGTTGAGTGCAGGCACTTATACCATTACTTATGAAGCGACGGACAACTGTGGTAATAGAGAAACTTGTTCTTTTACTATTATTATTGAAACTAGTGCGTCAACTGGTGGAAGTGAACTGACCATTAATTGTCCTAGTGATATTATAGTTGAAATTCCATTTGAAGAGTCTGCTACAAATATAGATTGGGCAATCCCAACTGTGTCCACTACTTGTGTTATTAATGGAGGAGGAACTACTTGTTCAGGAGATACAAATGTAGATGGATATAGTTATCTTGGAGAATTTGAAGGCAGTCGATATTATAAGTCTAATCAACCTTTGAGTTTCCCACTAGCCTTAACTGCTGTGGCAAATGAAGGAGGAACATTGGCAAAAATTAATAGTGCTGCTGAGAATGAATTTTTGCGACAAAATATAGGGAGTGACCTTTGTATCATTGGTTTGAGTGATAGTGCAGTAGAAGGGGAATGGTTATGGACGGACGGTTCAGCGCCCACTTACCTTAATTTTCCAGCCAACCTCAATAATAACCCAAGTGATGATTTTGCGGTCATGAATTTTTGGAATGGAGAATGGGAATTGACCACGGATTTTATCTATAAAAGATACATTTTAGAAATTCCATGTGCTAGTGGAAATGATAATACGCCCAGCGATATTCAACTAGACCAAATTGAAGGCCCTGCAAATGGTAGCAATTTTGGCGTAGGTACTACCACTATTGCTTATGAAGCTATGGATGAATGTGGTAATATAACGACTTGTAGGTTTAATGTAATCATAACCCAAGCAGCTGCACCAAATAACGGAGGAGATAATGGAGAAGGTCCTCCAACGCCAGTCGTAAGTGTAGCTAGTACAGCGGTTACTGGTGATTTTCAAGTGACCATTGCCTTTGATGAGCCTGTTACGAGTCTTAGTGGATATGATTTAGCTATTTCTAATGCTAATTGGTATAATTTTTCAGTAATGAATGGAAAGTTATTTACGGTTATATTAGATCCACTTAGCGTTGGCGAGGTAAGGGTATCAGTTCCAGCTAATGTCGCTTTCGATAGTGATATTCAAGGGAATCTAGCTTCTAATACTGTATTTGTAAACTATAACCCAATTGATAATGGAGGAGATGATTCCGATAATAACTTACCATCAATTGGTTCTTGTTTAATCCAACCTGTTTCTATTGTGTTAGAAGATGGTGCAACTGTTGGAGGAGATATAAATAATATTATCAATGGAACTGGCTTATCTGCTGAGGATGATTTAACAGCATTACACGGCGGAGGAAATTTATATGATGGCGTTTGGTTAAATGATGGGACAGATGTGAGTTTGCGTTTGGATTTAGGACAAATACAGACGGTAGATGGTATCGCCTTATGGAATTACTCTTATCATACTTGGTTAGTTTTAAAACGGAGGGGAGTAAAGGATTTTCACATTTCTACCTCTGAAGATGGAGATAACTATAGTACGCCTGCTTTTTATTCTGCGGTATCAACTACAGAAAGAGGAGAAAAAGAAGAAGTCCAAATTTTCAATTTCCCTAGTACGACTGCTAGATATATTCGTTTAAGAATATTGAATGCTAATGATGATAGTTTTTATGCTGGTTTAGGGGAAGTACGATTTATGAGTAATTGTTCACTTAATAGTAACATCCAAAGAGTGGCCAATGAGGATATTGCTATACCTGTTCTAACACTAGATAATCGACCAAAAGAAATAGCCATTTACCCCAACCCAACGAACAATACCTTTTTTGTGAATTTGGGTAATAATACGCCATCGAAAACAAGTATTGAAGTAATGAATGAAATTGGTTCAATCGTTTATGAACAACGGTTTGAGGGAGCTGACAATAAGCCCGTGAAAATTGATCTATGGAATCAGGCAGATGGATTCTATTTAGTGAGAATTATTATGGATGATGCACCTCCAATTTTGAAAAAAATGGTTAAAACAAGTCGATAATTGGTGAGATGAATTAAGTTTGCTGTTTCTGCTCGGCTAGTTTACAGCCTCGCAATAGAGGTGTAAAGCAGCCGAGCAACAAAATAATTAGTAGAATTAGACATATTTTTAATTTAATTTAACAAGATAAAAAAGTGTTTCTTTCCATTGGGAGAGAATCACTTTTTTGCAAAATATTGATGCCCAAATAACTAAATGTTAAGACAATGTTGTATGTAAAAAAAGTATATTGAGCAATAACCCAAATCAATAGATTAGGTTTTTTTGAAAGCTAAATTATTGAAAAAATTGTTGTACTATTGTAGGCATAACGGGATTAAATAACCTCATAATGACTATACTATGGCTTTCCCAAAAGAAAATTTAGATTTTTTTGAGTTAACAGAAAAAACATTAAAAAAAATAAATGAACTAGGAAAAGTGAAGTTGAGTAACTTCGATTTATCTTTTCATTTCTCAAAAGATAGTAATTTATTGGCGCCTCAACTTAATTTTCATTTATATATTTTTGAAGAAGAATTTGGTAAAACTACTTATGCCAAAAAATATGACACGGTTGATAAAATGATTAAATTAATGATGAGCAACCTTAAAAATGAATACATGTTTAAGGATGTTCGGGAAGGATTAGTCATGACTAAGATTAAGAACTTAAAAAGCCAATTATATGAAACTATGAAAGCGGTTAAGGCAAAAATTGCGACCTTAAATGATGATTCAGAAAGAGGTATAATGGTTGATATTGAGGAGCAGCGATTTAACAAAAAAAAGGAAAAAAATGGAATGCCTTTTTTTGTATTAACTGCCCAATGTCGAGCTAAAAAAATAGATATTAAGATTCCTATTGCTAGTAATGCTTCTGATTGGGAGCAAGATACTATTTTAAAAGAATTGGCAAAACAACTCGCCTAAACATGACCAAACAAGAAAAAGCCGATCAAATTCTTGATATTTTAGAAGGTTACTATCCTGAAACACCTATTCCACTTGACCACCAAGATTCTTATACCCTTTTAGTCGCTGTTTTATTATCCGCACAATGTACGGATGAACGAGTCAATAAAGTGACTCCTGCCTTATTCGAGTTAGCGAATAATCCATATGATATGTCAAAGGCTGCGGTGGAAGACATAAAAGCTATTATTCGTCCTTGCGGCCTCTCTCCCAGAAAATCTAAAGCGATTTACGAATTGTCTCACATCTTAATTGACGAACACAATGGAATTGTCCCACAAGACTTTAAAGCCCTAGAAGCCTTACCCGGCGTAGGGCACAAAACTGCGTCTGTAGTAATGTCTCAAGCTTTTGGTGTGCCAGCGTTTGCTGTAGATACCCATATTCACCGTTTGGCTTGGCGCTGGGGCTTAACGACTGGTAAAAATGTTGTAAAAACAGAAAAAGATTTAAAAAGACTTTTTCCAAAAGATAAATGGAACAAACTCCATTTGCAAATTATTTATTTTGGAAGAGAATATTGTCCTGCTCGAGGGCATAATCCGTTAAATTGTCCAATTTGTGGTAAATATGGTCGTAGGAGTTATTTAAAGGAATTTGAGTAAATTTTTAATGGGTAAATAAAATATTTTGCCCAAAGACAAAATTCATCCAATTTTGTTAAATTCTATTTCCTTAAAATAAAAAAAGCGTTTTCAATCATTGTTGAAAACGCTTAAAAAACCCCAAAAAACCAAATCTTTATGTGAAGTTGATTCCTTTCAAATTTAAATACACCTTTAAGACGGAACTTTATTTACTAAGTCACAATTTGGAGATTTTTTTTAAAAAATTATTTTGTTAAAAATTCCTTTCCGATTTTAAACAAAAAGGCTTGTCCTAGATAATAGGTTTGCTTATTCTTTTCAATGACGATTTTATCAAAATAAATACTAGTTTTAGTACCAAGATTTTCTAGATGAGTTAACCATTTATCTTTTTTGGTAACTTTGATCCAATGAGTTTGCCAATTATTGCTGGCATCGAATATACTTAATCTGAAATGCTTAATTTTTAACAGTCTTCCTTCTTGTTGCAAGACCAATTTACCTTTCTTTTCAAAAAAAGTATCGAGTGCATAATTACGACTTTCAGGATTTGCTACTAATGTTCCTAAGGATAAAGTTAAAGCAGTAGGGGCGTAATCAATATATTCCCCCAAATGCAAAGTTTTCTTAGGGGGATAAGAAGACGCTTGTTTTAAAATTTTTTCCAAATTACCCTCTTCTTTTTCTGCTGCTGTTCTGGTAGGCGTCTGAAAATTGGGAATATGTATAATTTTAGTTTTTTTATCTACTTTATACATGTTGAAGACCCGCTTATTTTCATTGGTATCTATTCTTAATAGAGTAGGGCCTTCTAATGGCTCTAATAATTGGAATTTAAATAAGACTAGATTGGTATGCTTAACAATTACTGGTGGCTCATAAGGGGCGTAAGCTGCTTTTACAACTAAATGACCCATTAATTGACCATTATTGATTAAAATAGTGATTCTCGTGTCATGGGCAATAATACTGGTTATTTTTTGAATGACCGTTTCTGTCAATTCCTTTGGTTCTTGAGCAGCTATTTCTAAGGTGTATTTTTTTGCATGTAATTGCTCTTGGGCTTCTTTGGCAGGAGTTCCTCGTGATACTAATTTTTGCACGGTTTTATAAGAAGGAGAAAAAGCAAGGCTAATGGTTTTAAAATCTGAAAAAATTTGCTGATCTTTATAAAGAAACATTCTATCTCTCAAAGAAAGCAGGAACTCATTTATAGTTATAAAAGTAGGAGGAATGGGTTTCCTTTCTGCAAATTTTCCTTTAGGCATGGTAAAGGACGTGTTTACTAAAGGTAAAGATATTGCTCCCCAATGAAAAGCGATACTGGTGTCTGGAGAAATATAGAGGATTTCCTTTTCTTGGGCATTTGCATCAAAAAAATTAAAGCAACCTACTATTATGACAAATGGCCAGTAATATTTGTTTCTCATTTCGATAGATTAGTAATACTCTATTTAAGGTAAATTTCATCCATAATATATTTTTTATTAAACCAGAAAGAATGTTTGGTATATTCTTTTTTTTGAGTCAATTTTTCCCGAATAGGTAAAGAATAAGTATCATTTTTATTTATCCCATGGGGTCTGATATGAAAATTTGATGTTCTGATGGAAGGAAAATAAGTATGACGTATTTCATTACCATTTTTATTAACGGTAATATTTTTAACGATTGTGCCTTTTGAAATTAATTGTTTCAAATTAATCCATATCTTTTTTGCAAGATATAAATCTTGATTTGGCATATTCCAGAATTTAACTTTGTCCAATAATAATTGATTTTGATTATTGTATTTGAAAAAAACGAATAAATATTTTCGTTCTACCTGATACTTAAAGTCCGAATTAATCCAACTACCATTATATATACTAAGGTACTGAAAAGAAGGAAATGATAAACCTTCTGCGGGGCTGTTATTATTTTTTAACCTAACTGTTTTTATTAATAAATCTGCTTTTGAAAATTCTTCAATATGTTCAATAATATTTTTGTCTAAAGGAACATTAAGTATTGATTTGCAAATTGCTTTGGCAATCAGAGAATGGAAATTTTTTCCTTTTGAGGAGATACTTAACAAGCTGAATCTTTTAATTAAGATTTCAATTGATAAACCTAATAAAGGCTGGAATTTTTCCAAGACAATCTCCTCCACAGACTTTTTTAAAAGTGTTTTTTCAGAATCAATAAGTTTACCGTAAACCTCTTTTTCTTCTTTTGAAATCGTTGCAATTATATGGTTTAGATAGCTTGATTTTAATGAGTAAGCTCTTTGCTTTGCCAGCGTTTTATTATTAGGTTGAATTCGAAGATTTCCACCTTTACTACCTTTTGTGCAGGCACCCAAATAAAATGTATCTCCTTCTGAAAGTTCATGTGCTTTGCCAGCTTGTATCTTTTTATTGATAGTTTCCCAGTCTTGTTTGATGATTAGTAAGTCTTTTGGAGGATACTGCCAATTTGAAACTAACTTTATGATGTAATCTAGTGGAGTTTTATTTTTTTCATGAAAGTAAAAAATTAGCAATAAGTGAGCATTTTTCTTCCAGAAGGAACTTCTTTCAAAATTTTCTTTGACTACCTCAATATAATTGATGATGTTGAGAACAAGTCTTTCTTTAGCTCTATATTCGTTATTTTTTAAAACTTTTAATGGAGAAGTTTTCAACTCTAAACCTACAGAAGGAAAATCAGGCTCAGTATCAGAATTGGGGTTGTACAAAAAATAGAATTTTTCTAATGTTTGTCCAAAGCCTCCTTTACCGTTATAAAATTTGTTGGTTAAATCAACTTTACACGCTTCATTAAGTGTCTTTCCTTTTAATTGTTCTGCATAATCGAGTATTGAAATAAGATTATCTGGGTTGTAAGGTAACTTCATTTGTTATTTTTTGGTATAGAGAGATTCCTATTTTTTCAATAACTCCTATAACTAGCGCATTCCCCATGAAAAAAGCTCTTTTAGAAGCTGTTATTTTTCCGAATTCCGTATGATTGTCAGGGAACATATTTAATCTTTCAAGTTCTATTGGTGTTAATCTTCTAAGCCCCCTTTGGGATTTAATAACATGCTTAAAACGAGAAGGTGATTTACCTCCTTCGCCAGTTATTATGGTTCTAGATGCTTTTTTTAAAGGGTCAGGAAAAATCATAGCTCCTTCACTATAGAAATATTCGAATCCATCTGCTTTTCTTCTCATTTCCTTTTTGGCTCCTTTTAAATACTTCCATCTTTCCAAATCTTCTTCTTTTATAAAATATTCTTCACTAACTTCTCCATTTTGTATTAAATCACCTAAATGAGTGTACGGTCCATCATAATTTGGAGTGGTTTTAATAGTTGTCACTTTTCCATCTATCATTAAACCTGTATTCTCAAAAACACCTTTTGCTCCTTTTTTATTAAAATTTTCAGATATATCAACGATGCTACCTTCTAAGGAAAATGTTTTTGGGAATAAAGTATTTACTTGCTGAACAGGGAAAGCTGTAGCTATTATTCCTGATTGTAGTATCCAATCTTTCGTATTATTTCTTGTTCTAATCTCCTTATCAATAGGGGAGTTTTTTAGATAACCTAAAATAAATATTCTTCGTCTCCTTTGTGGCATACCATATTCCGCAGCATTGATAACGCGCCACTCAACGCTATATCCTAGTTCATTTAAACTTTGTAGAATGATTGCAAAGTCTCTACCTCTTTGTTTGGACGGTGAAATTAAAAGCCGATCAACATTTTCTAAAAATAAGTATTTAGGTGGATTTTTTTTCTCTGATAATATTTTATGAATTGACCACCATAAAACACCTTTTTTACCAATTAATCCTTTGGAATTTTTTAAAGTTGTCGCTACAGAATAATCTTGGCAAGGGAAACCTCCGACCAACAAGTCATGATCAGGGATTTCAACTACATCGACGGAGGCAATATCATTATTAGAATGTGCTTCTGCCCCCCAACGATTTTCATATACAATAGAAGCATGTTGCATTTTTGTAGAAGGTTCCCATTGATTACTCCAAACGATTTTATATGGAGCATCTAATTTTTTTGTATAAGAAGAAGAAGCAGATTTACCGTTCCATCCTTCCAGACCAATTCTAAAGCCTCCTACTCCTGCAAATAACTCTACAACTCTAATATTCTTTTCCATTTCATTAAATAATAATATGCTTATTAATAGAACAATAGTTCAATATTAAACAAAAAGAACAATAAATGATAATTTTACCTCAAAAAGTTCCAAACAAAAAAAGGAGGCATTTCTCTTGTAAGAAAAATGTCTCCTTTTTTGTTTTAAAATCGGTTATAAAAACAGATTCACTATCGAGCAATCTTCACATTTACTGCATTCGGTCCTTTAGGACCCATCTCAATTTCGAAAGTCACTTTATAGCCTTGCTTTACAGGTTCTTCTAATTGATTGACATGGACAAAAACACTCGCTTTACTTTTAGAGTCAACAATGAACCCATATCCTTTTTCTTCGTTGAAAAAATTAATTTTTCCTCTTCGTTCGCCAATTTCATCTGAGCGATCAATTGGAGAAGCACCTAATAAAATATCTTCTGCTTTGATTTCTTTTCTTTTGGAAGGATCTGGTGGGGTATCGGAAAGGTTTCCATTTTCATCAACGTAGGCTAACATATCTTCAAATGCTACTTTGCCTCTTTCTGCCTTTTCCAATTTTCTTTGTTCACGGCGTTCTAATTTTTCTTTTCTTTTTTTTAGCCGCTTTTTCTCTTTCTCTTTTTTGTTAAACGATTGCTGTGATTTAGCCATATTTTTGTGTTAGTTTAAGAATGATCCACTTTTGGAGTTAAACTATATGGCAAACAACCTGCAAAAACCGCCTACCCAAGCTTCTGAAAAAAATGGAGAAGCACAAATTTAGCAAAATTTAAGTGATTTTCCTTGGAAAATCGAGATAATGTTAGCTATAGTTTAGCTTAAAAAGTTGAGGAGTTGATTTTTCAACTTCCATATTATAAACATCAATTTACTGATTTTAGTTCCTGTATTTTCAAATAAAGTAAAATAGTTGGCAAAAAAAGGTAGGTCTAGTGATTTATGAAGGGTTTTCTTATAAAAAAGTAGATTTATCAAAAATCACGTTAAAAACCCCCGAAATGCTTTGGAGCAGGCAGTAAATGATATTGGGTCGAAGTTAAAAAACTTCGACCATCGGCACTATCTTTTGTTTAAGTATAAACCAATTCCTTCAAAAAATTCCTAGGAGAACTATCGTTTTTTATTTTTCATTCGTTCTGTCTTTATAAATAAAAACCCCTCTATCATTAGGTTTGGCATAGCCTCGATACATCCCAGGCGTATTATGCGGCATCGCCACATTCCCATATTTATCTACCGAAATAATACCCCCACTTCCACCAGCATCTACTAAGGTTTTATTTACCACATGATTAGCTGCTGTATTCAAATCCTCTTTTAAATAAGCCATTCGAGAAGAAATATCGTGAGCGACCGCATATCGAATAAAAAACTCCCCATGTCCTGTACTAGAAATCGCACATGTATTATTATTAGCATAACAACCAGCCCCAATAATCGGGGCATCGCCAATTCGATTAAAACGTTTATTCGTCATTCCGCCTGTAGAAGTACCTGCGGCCAAATTACCGTCTTTATCCAAAGCTGCACAGCCAACCGTACCATACTTCCAATCATTAAATTCTAATTGGTCGTGATAACCTAATTGCATTTCTTTAGCCTTAGCTCTTTCTAAAGCATCCCAACGATGTTGTGTCCAAAAATATTTGGGGTCAACGATTTCTAAACCTTGTTCTTTGGCAAATTTTTCTGCGCCTTGCCCTGATAACATGACATGATTGGATTTTTCCATCACGGTTCTAGCCGCATTAATAGGGTTTTTGATATTGGTCACCCCACTAACAGCCCCAGCATT
Organism: uncultured Saprospiraceae bacterium; assembly: GCA_964644655.1. Classification (GTDB taxonomy): domain Bacteria; phylum Bacteroidota; class Bacteroidia; order Chitinophagales; family Saprospiraceae; genus JAFMDF01. The sequence continues at coordinate 43,443 of CAZXYA010000006.1, forward strand.
TAAGGTTTTACCGTCCATAAAAGAAGCGTCTAATTCATTGGTTTCATGGTTGGTAAAAACTGCTCCTTTTCCTGCATTGAATAAAGGCGAATTTTCCATGACATTAATGGTGGCTACGACTGCATCCATTGCGGTACCTCCATTTTTAAGAATGGCTTCTCCTGCATCTAAGGCTTCATTTAATTTTGCTTCATAAGCGGCTTCTTTTTCAGGAGTCATATTCTTTTTTAAAATCGTGCCTGCCCCTCCGTGAATCGCCATGGCATAGGCTGCTTTTTCTTGGGGTATTTCTTTAGTGGCTACTTCTGCTGTATTATTGGTTATTGTAGGCTCATTTTTGCAACTAAAACAACATAAAAAAGCGAAGAATATAAAGGTATATTTTTTCATGATTTGATTTTAATCGGTAGTAAGGGATGAGGAAAATAATAATCTACCAGCCTGACGGATTCTTTTTGCTTTGCTAAAAGTAAAAATAACCTCGTCATTTCTGGTACATTATTTAT